>JBQGDS010000338.1:0-19530 GCA_052039185.1 Flavobacterium sp. | reverse complement strand
CAACATGTATTAAGCCTGTAGGTTTAGCAGCAGTTGCAACAGGGGCTAACAGTATAAACATCTCCTGGTCAGCAGCTGTACCTGCTCCTGCCAACGGCTACGAATATTTTGTAAGTACCGAAAACATAGCTCCGGATTTAGCTTTTGATGGAACTGACGTGCCAACTGGTACTTCGGTAACATATACTGCTATGTCAAATCAGGTGTATTATATATGGGTTCGCAGTGTTTGCAGCCCAACTGACAAAAGCGAATGGACACCGGCTGTAACTGTAACGACACCATGTGACCCAGTTAACGTGCCTTACCTTGAAGATTTTGAATCAGTAACCGCACCTGCATTGCCGGAATGCACAGTTGCAGTAAAAACAGGCGCTGCTAATATATGGCAGACGAATGCTGCAACAACAGGAGGTTTCAGCAGTAATGTGTTAAGGTATTATTATTCGTATTCCGGTGCTGCCAATACCTGGTTCTTTACCAAAGGAATAAATCTTACGGCAGGTACATCATACAGGATTTCGTACAAGTATGGAGGTGCATCTGCGGCCTATGTTGAAAAACTTAAAGTGGCTTATGGTACAACTGCCACTGCTAACGGTATGACTAATCAGCTTGCTGATTATCCTTCAATAACAACAACTACATACACTACAGCAGGTATTGATTTTGTACCGGCCACAACAGGAGTATATTATTTTGGTTTCCAGGCGTATTCAGCTTCAGGGCAAAACGTACTTTTTGTAGATGACATTAGTGTTGACCTGTCGCCTACATGTTTAGCGCCTGCAAATGTAAGCGCTACGGCAACGAGCACAACATCAATAAGTATTTCATGGAATGGACCAACGGTAGTGCCCGGCGAAGGTTATGAATATTATATAAGTACCCAAAATGTTATACCTAATGCAGCAACAGATGGTACCGATGTGCCTACAGGTACTTCTGCTACATATACTGCTATACCAAACCAGCAATATTATGTATGGGTTCGCAGCGTGTGTAGCCAAAATGATAAGAGTGAGTGGAGTGCGGTTGCAGCTGTGAAAACTCCTTGTGATGCTGTAAACGTTCCTTATGTTCAGGATTTCGAATCGGTAAATTCAACACCTGCACTTCCTGATTGTACAATGGTTCAGAATGCAGGCACAGGTAATAACTGGACAACTGCTACCGTAACTAATTTTGGATTTAACGGTAAAGTGCTGAGGTATGCTTACCATAGCACTAATAATGCCAATGCATGGTTCTTTACGCATGGTATAAATCTTATTCAGGGTACTACTTACCGTATTTCTTACAAATATGGTAACAGTGGTGGAACAGAGTACGTTGAAAGTATGAAGGTAGCTTATGGTACGGCGCCAAATGCTTCGGCAATGAATACGGTGTTGAAAGACTATCCGGAAATTGACTTTAATGTTGCCGAAACTGATTATGCAGATTTTACACCTGCAACTTCAGGAGTATATTACTTCGGTTTCAATGCGTACTCTGAGTTCGATCAGGACAGGCTTTTCCTTGATAATATTACTATTGATGTAACTATGGGTAGTGAAGAGTTTATGAGCCATTCATTTAGTTTCCATCCAAACCCGGTTACAGATGTGCTTAACCTGTCGTCAGTTTCTGAAATTGGCACTGTTGAAGTTTACAACATGCTGGGGCAAAAAGTACATACAAGTAAGGCAAATGCAACTGAAGCAAAAATTGACATGTCAAATCTTGCTGACGGAAGCTATATTGTTAATGTAACATATGGTAAAACTGTCAAAACTATAAAAGTAGTTAAAAGACAATAAGTTATGTAAAAACCTCACATATTGTGTAAATTTTGTTAATCTTTTCTTAAATCCACCCAATTGGGTGGATTTTTTTTGTGAAAATATTAATGTTTTGTTAACTTAGGCAAACTAAACGACTAAAAACCAAACCTATATGAAAAACAATTACGCTCTAAAAGTACGTATGCTTTTATGGCTGACGGGGTGTTTCCTCATGTCAGCGCCCGCATGGGCACAGTTTCCGGATCCCTATTGTGCGGAAGAATTTCCAAGTAATGTAGAATCAATCACTCTGGTAAGTTTTGCCGGGATTAATAATCCAAGCGCTAATACTATTGGGGGAGATGCCGATCACGAAGATTTTACATCAATAGTAGGTACAGTTACACCTACTGTTAGCTATCCAATTATCCTTAAGGGAAATACAGATGGCGCATTCACAAATTATTTTAGTGTTTTTATTGACTGGAATGGCGATGGCACATTCGATATAGCAACCGAAGGCTACGGACTGGGTTTTATCTATGATTCTAATGGATTGGATAATAAAGAGGCTACAGGTAATATCATTGTTCCCGCTGATGCTATACAGGGGCAGGTTCGTATGCGTGTCATTAAAAAATTTAATGACTATGGGCTTCCTTGTAATGCATCAGGATATGGCCAGGCAGAAGATTATACCATTACAATAACTGCCCCTCCTGCGTGTTTAAGTCCGGATGGTTTGGCATTAAGCGGTGTGGCGGGCTCATCTACAGCAACTATTATATGGGAAGCAGCAACAGTTTTACCTGTTAACGATTATGAATATTACCTGTCAACAACCAACACTGCACCTGCCGAAGCAACAGCAGGTATTGACGTGGCAGGCACCACACTTAACCTTACACAGCTCCCTCCTGATACAACGCATTATATATGGGTACGAAGTGATTGTGGTGTAGATGGGGTAAGTGCATGGTCACAGGTATTCCAATTCAGGACTGACTGTGTGCCGGTAACTGCACCTTACACACAGGAATTTTCTACCGGTACTATCCCTGGCTGCTGGACTACATATTCTGTTGTAAATACAGGAAATGCGCTATGGAAGTTTACCGGTAGTGTAGAATATGCCACAGGCAATACAAGGCCGGCCGGTACTTTTGCATGGGTAGATGGTTCTGATCCTTCAGATGGTGTTAATGATGTAACACTATCTACACCGCTTATTGATTTGACAGCACTTACAAGTCCGCAGCTGGTATTCGATTATTTCAGTAACCGTACTAACCCTGATTATGAAAATAATATATTCACAGTGCAGGTTTACGATGGTATGAACTGGAATACAGTTTTTAGTGATAATACAAATAGTGCTATATGGCGTACTATTACTGTGCCGCTTACAGGTTATGAGGGTGATGTAATAAAAGTACGTTTTGTGGTAGATAAAACGGCCAATGCTCCCGGTTATGCATTTTACAACGATATATTACTTGATAACGTAATTGTGCAGGAAACACCGGCATGTGCTGCGCCTACCGCACTGCATTTAACCGACGCTAACCCGTTTGATGTTGAGGTAGCGTGGACAGCAGCAATACCGGCGCCTTCTGCTGGGTATGAGTATGAACTAAGGACATCAGGTGCTGCAGGCTCAGGTGCCACAGGCCTTGCAGACTCAGGTACGACACCAAATTCAGATATGATACTTGACCAGCTTACTCCTGATACTGACTATACACTTTATATAAGAAGCAGCTGTGGTACTTCATTATATTCTGCCTGGGTAAGCCTTCCGGTATCTACAATACCTGTTCCTCCTGCAAATGATGATTGTGCGGGAGCTATTGCTCTTACCGTAAATCCTGATTTTAGCTGTGCAGCCACTACAAATGCTACTACAGTAAGCGCTACAGAGACTATGGATTCAGATCCTTGTTATGGTAACCCTGATGATGATGTATGGTTCACTTTTGAAGCTACATCTACATCACACAGGATATCATTAACTAATATTATTGCGGTAAATGGGACATCGACAGATATGTACTTCCAGGTACTGGAGGGAGATTGCGGCGGACTTACATCAGTAGCGTGCAGTGATCCTGAATCGGCCATTGTAAATAATCTTGTACCGGGCGATGTTTATTATGTAAGAGTATATAGTTACTATACTTCAACCAATACATTTACTATATGTGTGGGTACACCGCCTGCAGCACCGGCTAATGATGATTGTGCAGGTGCAGTTGAACTTACTGTAAATCCGGATACTAGTTGTACAGTTAAAACAAGTGGTACTACCATGTCAGCTACTCTGTCAATGGATGCAACACCTTGCTCCGGCAACCCTGATGATGACGTATGGTTTAGTTTTGAGGCTACTGCCGACACGCATATTGTAAGCCTTTCTGATGTTACGCCTGTGTTGGGCTTTAGTACCGATATGTATTTCCAGGTGCTTGAGGGAACATGCGATGGTACATTTACATCATTACTATGCTCAGACCCAGATTCGGGCCTTGTTACAGGCCTAACAGCAGGTAACCAATATTTTGTAAGGGTGTATAGCTACTATGGTGATTCAAGACAGGATTTTAAAATTTGTATTGGAACTATACCGCCGCCACCGGCTAATGATGAGTGTGATACTGCCACTGCACTTACTGTAAATGCTAATTTAGACTGTACAGTTTTTACTCCTGGTACTACTGCCGGTGCAACAAACAGTATGGACCAGGGGCCTTGCTATGGCGATCCTGATGATGACGTATGGTATTCGTTTGAAGCTATTGCCGAGGAACATTCAATTTCTATTACCAATATCGTATCAGTTATAGGTGGCAGTACAGATATGTATATGCAGGTGTTTGACGGTACTTGCGGTACACTTACATCACTTGAATGTTCTGACTATGAAAGCCTGATGATTGACGAACTTATACCGGGCAATACATACTACATACGTGTATACAGCTATGGTACAGGAGCAGCAATGAATTTTAATATTTGCGTTGGTACAGTTCCGCCGCCACCGGCTAATGATGATTGTGCGGGTGCAATAGCACTAACTCCCGGCGGTTCATTTAACAGCAACCCGGTTATAGTTTCTAATGGGGGGGCAACAGGAACAACCGGAGTACCTGCACCGGGCTGCGCAAGTTATGTAACCGGCGATGTATGGTATACTGTACAGGTTCCTGCATCAGGAAGTATTACAGTAGAAACCAACTCAAATCCGGGAAGCCCTATTACCGATAGTGGTCTTGCACTTTACAGCGGAAGTTGTGCGTCAATGACATTAATAGAGTGTGATGATGATGATAGTGCCGATGGTAATTTCTCGCTTATAACATTAACTAACAGGACTGCAGGCGAAATAATTTATGTAAGGGTATGGGAATATAATGGAGATGCCTGGGGTACATTTAAGCTTTCAGCTTATGATGCCAGTCTTTCGTCTGAGGATTTTAATCGCAATACATTCAAGTACTATCCTAACCCTGTACAGGATGTACTGAACTTAGAGTACGATTCAGAAATTACATCGGTAGCTGTATACAATATCTTAGGGCAGGAAGTACTTAATAAAACAATTAATGCTACAAATGCTTCAGTAGATATGTCTGCGCTTGCAGATGGTACTTATATTGTTAATGTAGCGATGGGAGATATGGTTAAGACTGTTAAAGTTATAAAGAATAAATAAAAATAACATCTCAAGATAAAATTGTTATTATTAACATTATTTAACAAAAAAGCCACCCAAAAGGGTGGCTTTTGATTTTTTTCCTACAAAAGCAATTTAATAATTATTTACCTTCGGTTCAACAAACCACTAAACCTTTAAATTCAATGAAAAAAAATTACACGTTAAGAGTTAACTTTCTCTTATCGATGGCTGCCTGCCTTTTCGCATGGTGTGCCAATGCCCAGGCTCCTGCCAATGATGACTGTGCCGGAGCAGTTGTTCTTACTGTAAATCCTGATTTTTCATGTGCCGTAGCTACACAGTCCACAACTGTGGGTGCTACCGAAACAATGGATCAGGGTGTATGCTATGGTAACCCTGATGATGATGTATGGTTCTCATTCGAAGCCACGAGCGATACACATAGTGTTAGCCTTATAGATATTACAGCTGTTGAGGGAGACAGTGAAGATATGTATTTTGAAGTACTTGAGGGTACTTGTGACGGACTTACATCAGTGTATTGTTCTGATTATGATTTTGACATGGTAGAAAACCTGATACCCGGTACTATTTATTATATAAGGGTATACAGCTATTATGATGATTCTAGGCAAACTTTTAAAATATGCCTTGGTACAATGCCGGGACCGCCTGCTAATGATGATTGTAGTGGCGCAATTGCAGTTACTGTAAATCCTGATTTTTCATGTACTTCTAAAACTGCAGGTACAACTATAGGTGCAACCAACAGTATGGAGGCAGACCCATGTAATGGCGACCCGGATGATGATGTATGGTTCACATTCGTAGCAACAGCAACATCTCACAGAATTGAACTTACCGATATTGAGCCTTTCCAGGATTGGGATAGCGATATGTATTTCCAAGTACTTGAAGGCACCTGTGATGGTACTATGACATCATTATTATGTTCGGATCCTGAAGAAAACATGGTTAACGATCTTACTCCCGGAAATACCTACTTCGTTAGGGTATATAGCTATTATGATACATACCAGGATTTCAATATTTGTATCGGTACACCGCCAGATGCACCCGCCAATGATGATTGCCTTGGCGCTGTAACCCTTACTGTAAACCCAACTCTTGACTGTGTGGCATCAGTAACCGGAACTACGCTGAGTGCAACCGAAAGCCAGCAGGCAAACTGCTTAGGCGATCCTGATGATGATGTGTGGTATAAATTTACCGCTACAAGCACAAGGCATCTTATATCGCTTACAGATATTGAGGCTGAAACAGGATGGAGTACCGATATGTATTTTGAAGTTTTTGATGGTGGTACCTGCGATGGCCTTATATCAAAGTTTTGTAGTGATAACGATACTGATATTGTAGCTGGCCTAACTCCGAATGATGTTTACTATGTAAGAGTATACAGCTATGGCTCTGATGACAGGCAAAGCTTTACAATTTGTGTAAGTACATTACCTGCCGCGCCGGCTAATGACGAGTGTACTGCTGCTACAGCGCTTATTGTTAATACCGGGCTGGAATGTACAGCGGTAACTGCCGGTACTACACTTGGAGCATCAGAATCTATGGAAGCTGACCCTTGCAGTGGTAATCCTGATGATGATGTGTGGTTTAGCTTTATAGCCACAGCTGAAAGCCACAGGGTTGTAATTTCTGACATTGAAGATATAATAGGGGGCAGTACCGATATGTATTTCCAGGTTCTTGAAGGTACATGCGGCACCATGACATCTTTAAAATGTTCTGACGCTGATTCAACAGTATTGACTGGACTTACAGTAAACTCAACGTATTACATTAGGGTTTATAGTTATAGTTCAGCAACCTATCAAACATTTAATATATGTGTTTCAACAATGCCTGGTACTCCTGCTAATGATGATTGCGATGGCGCTATAGCGCTTACTGTAAACCCTAACCTTGATTGTGGTGCGTTTACTTCGGCAAGTACTGTGGGGGCAACTGAATCAGGAGAAGAGAACCCTTGCTATGGTAATGCAGACGATGATGTATGGTTTAGTTTTGAAGCAACTGCCGATACCCATATAGTATCATTGTTTGATACTGAAGACATTATTGGTGAGTATACTGATTTATACATAGAAGTATTATCAGGTACATGTGGTGCGCTCCAATCAGTGGAATGTGAAAGCAGCGAAGACTTTACTTTAACTGACCTTACACCGGGTGATACTTATTTTGTACGTATATTTACTTATGACGAAAATGAGTACTCGTCATTTAAAATCTGCGTTGGCACAATTCCGCCGCCACCGGCAAATGATGATTGTGAGGGTGCGATAGCGCTTACTGCAGGAGGAACGTTTGATACTAACGCAATAATAGTTTCAAACGGCGGAGCTACTGATACTCCTGATGTTGAAGACCCGAATTGTGCTTCATATGATGGCCAGGATGTATGGTGTAGTGTGGTAGTACCTGCATCAGGTAATATTACAGTTGAAACAAAACGTAATCCATCGAGTTCTCTCACAGATACAGGATTAGCAATATACAGCGGTGTTTGCGGTAACCTGGAACTTGAAGATTGTAATGATGATAACGATGACGATGATGAAACCCTTTTTTCAAAATTACAGCTTACAGGCAGGACGCCGGGCGAAATTCTCTACATAAGGCTATGGGAATATGGCAGTAATGCTTATGGCAGCTTCAGGGTATCGGCCTATGATGCAACTCTTTCTTCTGAAGATTTTACATCTTCGTCAATTACACATTACCCTAACCCTGTACAGGATATACTGAATATTTCATATACCTCAGATATAACATCGGTAACAGTTTATAATATGCTTGGGCAGCAGGTGCTGAGTGCCAAACCGGCTACATCTGAAGCTAAGGTTGATATGTCAGCACTTACAGATGGTCCTTATATAGTAAATGTTACATCAGGTAATGCGGTTAAAACGATCAAAGTAATCAAAAAGCAATAAGGCAACTATACTAAACCTTTGGGAGGGCCGCCAGTTAATACTGGCGGCTTTCTTTTTTTATTTAAATATATTAATTACGAGTAATATTTGTTTATATATTTATATAATTTTAGTAAAAAAAATAATGTATGATAAAAATTACTCTTAAAAACAAATTATTTAAAAATTCTTTAGGTAATATTGTGAAAGCAGGTGCAGTTGCATGTATGATGCTTGCATATAACGGCACATCGGCACAGGTAACATTAATAAACCCCAACGGAGACGGAGGGTTTGAAACAGGCACAACACTTGCTGCCAACGGATGGACGGCTGTAAATGCGCCAAACGGAAACCGCTCATGGTATATTGGTACGGCACAGGCAGGTTATACCGGCGCAAGGGCAGCTTTTATTGGCAACAGTAATACGCAGGTGGGTACAGCGCCGGGGGCAAGAACTGTACACCTTTATAGGGAAATTACTATACCTGCAGGTGCCGAAAATATACAGCTTTCGTTTAAATACAAGCAAAACGCTGATTATATCGAGCCTGATTTTTATGACTATCTGGAAGTTTATCTTAGCAATGCTGCTCCTGTAAATGGTCAGTTACCTACCGGCACATCTGTATACGGCCCTTTCCCTGAAACAAACCTTACAACGTTTACTCAGCAGTCTGTAACCTTAGCTAACAGCATTGCCGGTACAACAACTAATCTGATCTTTACATTTGTAGCTGATAATATAACACCGCATACATATGGAGCTATTGATGATATATCGCTTACGTATGAATTGCCTGCTTGTCAGGCTCCGGGAAGTTTATCGGTTGTGCCACAGTCTGATTCTGCCACACTAAGCTGGATAGCTCCTGCGTCACCGCCTTCTTCAGGTTATCAATACACCGTAACCGATAGTAATACGCCACCTGCATCGGGCACTCCGGCAACAGGACTTACAGGCAATATATCACCGTTGTTGGAAAGTCATGAATATTTTGCCTGGGTAAGGAGTAATTGCGGTAACGGACAATACAGTTCGTGGAAAATGATTCCGTTCCGTACACCTTGTACAGCTTCTGATGTTCCTTATATTCTTGATTTTGAAAACGCAGCAGTACCGGGTTTGCCCGATTGTACACTGAATGAAAACACAGGCACAGGTAATGACTGGATTACAGAAGTAATAGATGATGCAGGATTTACAGGTAACTCCCTTATTTATGAATATCATGATGATAATCCGGCCGATGTGTGGTTTATAACTAATGGTGTAAACCTTACCGGTGGTACTACTTATAAAATAAGCTATAAATACGGTACGGCAGGCTTTGAAGAAAAAATGGCAGTGTATTATGGAATGGCAGGCAATGCTGCTGCGATGACAATACAACTGGCGGATCACCCTTCAATACTTAATGAAGAGGCTGAAACACATGAGGAAGAATTTACGCCTGCCACAACAGGGGTGTATTATTTTGGCTTCCACGCTTATTCAGATGCTGACCAGTTTTTACTAATGGTTGATGATATTACGATTGATTCATCTTTAAGCAGTGGAAGTTTTGATAGTACACAACTTAGTTATTTCCCTAATCCTGTGCAAAATAAGCTGAATATTAGCAACAGTTCAGATATATCTTCTGTAAGGGTATATAATATGCTGGGACAACAGGTATTGGTTAAACAGGTAAATGCACCGCAGGCAGCTATAGATATGTCTTCTGTTTCTGCAGGACATTACATTGTAAAGGTTTCTGCAGGCGATTATATAAAAACAGTAAAGGTTTTGAAACAATAATCTACTGTAAGTTTTAAAATAACATTAAAAGTCGTCCCATCGGGCGGCTTTTATTATTTATAAAGACTAACTTTGTTAAAATTTGCAATTATGTTTTTTTCGCTGATAGTGCCAATATATAACCGTCCTGATGAGGCCGATGAACTTTTGGCAAGCCTTGCAGCCCAAAATTATGACGGGCAGTTTGAAATTGTACTTATTGAAGACGGTTCTTCTATTCCATGTAAAGATGTTTCAGATAAATATGCCGCTCAGCTTGATATATCCTATTACTTTAAGCCTAACAGTGGCCCCGGCGATTCCCGTAATTATGGTATGCGCGTTGCTAAAGGTGATTATTTTATAATACTTGATTCTGATTGTATTATTCCTCCCGGTTACCTGAGGAATATTGAGGAAAACCTGGGGAAAAAATATGTAGACTGTTTCGGTGGGCCCGATGCCGCGCTTGATTCTTTCAGTGATATACAAAAAGCCATAAACTTTACCATGACCTCTTTTATTACCACTGGTGGTGTAAGGGGAAAATCAGAAACTATTGAAAAGTTTCAGCCCAGGAGTTTTAATATGGGGTTGTCACGTAAAGCATTTGAAGCATCAGGTGGATTTGGCGATATCCATCCGGGGGAAGATCCTGATCTTTCTATAAGGCTTTGGAAACTGGGTTATGAAACAAAACTTTTTACTGATGCTTATGTGTACCACAAGCGCAGGATTGACTGGCAAAAATTTTATAAGCAGGTAAACAAGTTTGGTAAAGCACGGCCTATACTTGATTTGTGGCATCCTGAATATAAAAAAGTAACATTTTTATTTCCGTCATTATTCATATGTGGTGCAGCAGCATCTCTTATATTATTGTTAATTGATGTGCAGCTTCCCCTGTATCTTTATATTTTGTACCTGCTTTTTGTTATGCTGCTCTCTTCAGTACAAAACAGGAGCTTTAAAATAGGGCTTTATTCGGTAATTGCTGTGTGTATACAGTTTTACGGTTACGGCACAGGTTATCTTGAGGCTTTTATAAAAGTGCATATGCTTAAGCTGGTGCCGCAAAATGCGTTTCCCGAACTGTTTTTTAAAAAATGAAAACAAAAATTATAGGCCTGACCGGTGGTATAGGTAGTGGTAAAACTACTATTGCCCACTATTTTGCAGGGCAGGGCGTACCGGTATACATAGCCGATGAAGAGGCCAAGAAAATACTGTACCTGCCACAGGCAATACTGGAGGTTAAGGAAGCTTTTGGGGAGGAAGTGTTTACAGAAGGGCAGCCCGACAGGAAAAAAATTGCTGATGCGGTGTTTGGAAATCCGGAAAAGCTGAAAATACTGAATGCGATTATTCACCCTAAAGTGGGAGAGCATTTTAAGCAATGGGTACATAATAATAACAGCAAAGGTTTTGTTATTAAGGAAGCTGCCATACTTTTTGAAAGCGGGAGCTATAAAGATTGCGACAAAATAATACTTGTAACTGCACCTAAAGAAATAAGGGTTAATCGTGTAATGCAACGTGACGGCGTAACGAAAGAGAAAGTTTTGGAACGCATGGAGGCACAGTGGGATGATGATAAGAAAAGAACACTTAGTGACTACATTATTGAAAATATTGATGTGGAAGCTGCTAAACAAAAAGCGTCTGAAATCTTAAAAGAATTAAAAAATAGCAAAAATTAGTCCTGTTGTTAATCTTTGGTTAATATTTTAAAGTGATAAATGTTAAAATGTTAAATTTGAATGATGAATAAAACTAAGTTCCGTTTACTGGTATTTTTTATGAGCCTGTCCCTGATAGGTATTATACTAGTACAACTGTATTGGGTTAATTCGTCATTAAAAAATAACGAAGACCAGTTCAGGTATCACATATACCGCATATTGGGTAAAGTGAGCAGTAAACTACAGGACCAGGAAGCGCGTGAATTTTATGATGTATATAATACCTGTCGTGACAGTACAGGACACGATCCTGTAAAAAGTGACCTGCTTAATTACTATAGAAAAAAATTGCAAAGAGGGCACAGCGCCGTGTACGGACTGAGCGCTCTTCCGGCACGTAAAAGCCGTAAGTTCATTGAAAAAGAAAAAACTGACAAAAATATTGGTGCTGAAAGCAATACTGGCAAAGTTGTTGTTACAGATACAGTTGCTTACAGGATTGATCCTTATGATAAGTACTCTTTCGAAAAACTGATGATGGATTATGTGGAAAGTAAGAGTATTGAAGAGAGGGTAACAGGGCACAGGCTGCGCAAAATGCTCTCGGAAGAGCTTGCACAGAGCGATATTACTACGCCATTTGAATTTGCCGTATATAATAAAGGCCAGGCAACGGCTATAAAATCTGGTAAGTTTAAGTGGGATCCTGTAACAACGTTTCAGGTACCTTTCCTGCTGGATGATGAAGGGCATTCTGATTACAGGCTGTTGGTTCATTTTCCTGAAAAGCAGGGATTTATATTTTCGTCGATAGTAGGTATAACATCACTTTCAATGATATTTACGCTGATTATCATCATTGCCTACCTGAGTGCGATTAACCAGCTGGTAAAACAGAAGCAGATATCGGAGATAAAAACCGATTTTATAAACAATATGACGCATGAGTTCAAAACGCCTATTGCAACTATAAACCTTGCACTGGATGCGATTAAGAACCCAAAAATATTTGAAGACAGGGAGAAGGTACAACGGTACCTGCAAATGATACGGGATGAGAATAAAAGGATGCATGCCCAGGTAGAAAATGTGCTGCAAATATCTAAACTGGATAAGAAAGAGCTTGATATTATAAAAGACCAGGCCGATATCCATGATGTTATTGAAGATGCTATTGAGCACGTTCATTTAATTATTGAAGCACGGCACGGCACACTCACAAGGCATTTTCATGCCGAGCGTACTACCGCATTGCTAAACGATGTTCATTTTACAAACGTTTTGGTAAATATACTGGATAATGCCATTAAGTATTCGCCGGACGAGCCTGTAATTGATATTTATACCGAGAATGTGAAAGACTTTATCCTTATTAAAATAAGGGACAGGGGACTCGGTATGACAAAAGTGACCCAGAAAAGGATTTTTGAAAAGTTTTATAGGGAACACACAGGCGATATACATAACGTGAAAGGGCACGGGCTTGGCCTGGCCTATGTAAAGCGTATTATTGACGATCATAACTGCCACATTTATGTGGAGAGCGAAAAAGGTAAAGGAAGCACCTTTATTATAAAAATGCCACTAATAAATTAACAATATGGAAGAAACACACAAAAAAATCCTGTTAGTTGAAGATGACCCGAATTTCGGGGCTGTACTGAAAGATTATCTTATGATAAACGATTTCGAAGTTACCCTTGCCAAAAATGGTATGGAAGGCTTTGAAAAATTCAAGAAAGACAATTTTGATCTTTGTATACTTGATGTAATGATGCCTTATAAAGACGGCTATACGCTGGCTCGTGAAATAAGGGAAAAGAATAAGGAAGTGCCAATTATTTTCCTTACGGCAAAATCTATGAAAGAAGATGTGCTGAAAGGTTACAAAGTAGGTGCTGATGATTACCTGAACAAGCCGTTTGATTCAGAAGTGCTTCTGATGAAGATAAAGGCTATTATACAGCGTAAGGCATCTGAAACTAAAACGGACAACTCTAAGTTTGAGTTCCAGATAGGTAAATTCCACCTGAATTCAAAACTGCGTTTCCTTACGTTTGAGAACGATGAGCCTATTAAGCTTTCTCCAAAAGAGAATGAATTGCTTAAAATGCTTGCGCTTCATGAAAACGACCTGATGCCAAGAGAGCTTGCCCTTACCAAAATTTGGAGGGACGATAACTACTTTACATCACGCAGTATGGACGTATATATCGCAAAGCTTAGGAAATACCTTAAGCCGGATGAGGATGTTGAGATACTTAACATTCACGGTGAAGGTTTCAGGCTTGTAGTTAAAAACAAAGTAGAAGAAAAACAGGCATAATACTGTTTTCTTAAATAAATTTTCCCCTTTATGCGGAAGCAACCTGTGCGGGCCTGCTGATGCTGAAGGGGATTTTTTTATGTAATCAAATCCAAAAATATGATGATCGAATAAGTCTGAAAATCATTTATTTCCAATTTAATTCAAGTGCGAAGCATGGCTTTTCATCTTTTGAAATGGTAAAGTAGGTTTGCTTTTCTTCGGTACTTGAATAAAGCTGAACGGCATCGCCCAATTGTAATTCGCGCATGTAATTCATATCAAAGCTTTGCAACTGCTGTTTCAGGATTGGGCGGTGGTCAATAGCATCAAGGCACCATTCCAGGTATTTCACATTATTGGCATGGAACACAATATCAAGATCGCTCAAAACTACTTTACGCTCTGAATGCAATTGTGCTTCCCTTTGTAAATTCACCTTTTTGAAGGTTTCGGCAGTAGGGTACATTTCCGGATATTTAATAAAATGCTCATGGGGCAGGGCAAGGGCTTCGGCTTTACGTAATTTTGTATTAAACACCGCCCAGTAGGTTGATGAGCCTGCAATTTTTCTGTCTCCTATATACATTTCCAGCGCACGAATGGAGCGTGAGCCCTGCAGATCGTGTATCCAGGTTTTTATAGTAACAATATCCCTCCATTTAGGCAATTCCTCAATTTCCACACGCATACGGCTAAGTACCCACGCCTGGTCATGCTCCTGCATATCAGTAAAACTTAACCCGCCAAGCTCAGCATGATAACCTGCTGTTAATTGCAACAGGTTACACAATTCTGTATGCTTTAGCAGTCCGTTTGGTGTGCATTGCAGAAAATTTATTTCCCAATCATGGGTATATATTGATGTAAAATCAGGAGATACAGGCATTATAATTGTGTTTCTATATAATTAATTATTCTACCTGCAGGGGTAGCAAAATCAAACCAGGCAGCACCTTCCGTACGCTTAAACCATGTCATCTGCCGTTTTGCAAACCTACGGGTATTCTTTTTTATTTCTTCAATGGCAAAGTCTTTTGTTATCTCATCATCAAAGTAGCTGAAGAGTTCCCTGTAACCCACCGTTTGCAAAGCATTACGTTTTTTATAGGGGTAGAGACTGTGGGCTTCTTCAATCAGTCCGGTTTGCACCATACTATCCACCCGCTTGTTTATCCGTTCATACATGAGTTCCCTTTCTGCTTCAAGTCCGATAATTACGGGTGTAAACCTGCGGCTGTTCTTTTTTATGTTGAGGAAGGAGGAGTAAGGCTGTCCACTGCCAATACAAACCTCAAGTGCACGCATAAGGCGTTGCGGATTTTCTTTGGCAATGCGTTCGTAATGTACAGGATCAAGTCTTTGGAGTTCCTGCTGAAGGTATTCAATACCTTGAGATTCGTATTGTTTAATCAGTTGCTCACGAACTTCGGGAGCAATGTCCGGGAAATCGTCAAAACCTTTAAGGACTGCATCAATATAAAGCCCGGAGCCACCTACCATAACGGCAAAATTGTTAGTAATAAACAGTTCGTCCAGTTTAGCTATCGCCTCACGTTCAAAATCACCAACGGTATATTCTTCAAAAATTGATTTATTTTGTATGAAATGATGTTTTGCAGCCGATAATTCTTCAGCAGATGGTACAGCAGTGCCAATTGCCATTTCCTTAAAAAACTGCCTGCTGTCGGCAGATATAATATCGCATTTATAATGCTTCGCAATTTCTATTGCAAGCGCGGTTTTCCCGATAGCAGTAGGGCCAATAATGGTTATGAGGTATTTTTTAGGTAACGAGTTTTCCATTTTATAAATGCGAGCCACAGTTGTAGCAGTATTTGGCATCATCACGATGATTAGATTTACCACAGTTAGGGCAAGACTGCGTATTGGTATCTACTTTATTATCTTTCATGAACTGCGCAGTAACAAGCCCGGTAGGCACAGCAATAATACCGTAACCCAGTATCATGATAATTACCGATACCAACTGGCCAAAAGGTGTTGCAGGAGTAATATCGCCAAAGCCTACAGTGGTTAAGGTAACTATAGTCCAGTACACGCTAAGCGGTATACTGGTAAAACCATGTTCAGGGCCTTCTATCATGTACATTAAGGTTCCCAATATTATACAGGAAACCAATACACTGAAAAGAAATACCGCAATTTTTACCCTGCTTTTCCTTAACGCTTCCATAAGCTGATTGGCAGCACCTACAAAATGCACCAGCTTTAGAATCCTGAAAATCCTGAGTAGCCTTATGGCTCTTATCGAAAGCAGGAATCTTGACCCGGGGAACAATAAAGCTATATACATAGGCACGGTTGCCATAAAATCTACAATGCCGTAAAAGCTGAAGATATATTTTAGCGGACGCCGAAGTGCAATGAGCCTGCCAATGTATTCAAAAGTGAAAAATATGGTTATAACCCATTCAATTATATACAATTCATGGCCATACTTTATGCGGATGCTCTCTACGCTTTCCAGCATTACGGCAACAATACTTATAAGTATAAGGCACAGAAGCATAAGATCGAAAAACTTACCGGCAGGTGTATCGGCTTCATAAATTACTGTATGAAGCTTACGCTGAAATTTTTCAGTTTTTTGTTTAACGGATGAGGCCATATTCCAAAGGTACTAAAACTCTTAAAAGCGCAGTATTTTTAAGGCTTTCTTTTTAGTGATGTAACTGTGGATGATGTTTTTAATATCCTTATTATTTTCCATCGGGATAAGGATGTTCTTTAAAATATCAATATTGTTTACCTGATAGTTAAGGTTGTAAAATGCATAGCCTTTGTAAATACCATTTTCTATAAGTACGGCACTGCGTTCTTCAAGCGTGCGGCCGCGGTCTACAATTATCATACTGCGGTTGTGGAAACTGTTATTGTCAATAAATTCCATTACACGTGTATTATAAATAGCTGCAGCCTCTTTACCGCAACAGGCGCCATTGCAATTACCAAGATCAAACTGGAAACACTGGCCTTTGCTAGTTCCCTCAAGATTGTTAAGCTTTTGGCAGAGGTTATATTTAGTTGTAATTTTCAGTAACGCATTTCTCGCTTCGGCCTGTCCGGCGAAAGATACTATATCTTTTTTCCTGCCATCGGTTTTTTGCAGTTTCAGGCGCAGGTAGCCTTCTGCGTCTTTTTCGCTGTAAAGTGATAACGGGTAAACCGTTTTCTTTTGCGCGCGGTTGTATACAGGTTTGTTAACTTTTATTTCCTGGCATTCTTTCAGCAGGGCAATAAGCTCGCTTCCGGTCTCTTCATACGTTATGGTAAAAGCTTCCCTCTGAATTTTTTTCGACTTGCGGGACGTACCTGTAAAATGCTGGTTCAGCCTTTTTTTAATATTCCTGCTTTTACCGATGTAAATAAGGTCGCCATTTTCTTTGTAAATATAATACAGCCCTGTAACAGATGGTATGCCATTAAGCAAGTCAAGCAGCTTAGGCGAAATCCCTTTTTTAGATTCGGTTTTTACAAGGCTTTTCAGTATTTGCTTTTCAACATCTTTTGCCAGCAGTAGCTTAAATAACTGTACAGTTGCCATAGCGTCGCCTGTGGCGCGGTGCCTGTCGCTCATAGGTATGCCCAATGCGCGCACCAGTTTGCCCAGGCTGTGTGAAGGCTGTTCAGGTAGTAATTTTTGGGATAGTTCAACCGTACACAGGCTTTGCCTTTCAAAAGGATAGCCAAGGCGGTCAAACTCAGTACGAAGTACACGGTAATCAAACTGTGCGTTGTGAGCCACTATAATACAGCCTTCGGTAATTTCTACAATTCGGCGTGCTACTTCATAAAACTTTGGAGCACTGCGCAGCATGGCATTATTAATGCCGGTAAGCTTTACCACAAAAGGCTGAATGGGTTTTTCAGGATTGATAAGGCTTATAAACTGGTCAACAATTTCGTGCCCGTCATATTTATAAATGGCAATCTCGGTAATTCCCTCTTCATTAAATTGTCCACCCGTAGTTTCTATATCAAGTATTGCGTACAAAGCCCTGTTTAATGTTTAAAGTTGCAAAGTTCGTAAATGTACGCCAATTCCGCATCTTTAGATAGCCAAATTAACGAATTAGTATATACTTTACCTTGAGCCGAAAATGCTGCTGCCTATGCGAACCATTGTGCTGCCGCATTCAATGGCAATGTTGTAATCTCCGCTCATACCCATACTGAGTACAACCGGTTTCAGGTTTAAAGTTTCAGGTTGCTCACCCAATCTGTCAAATATTGATTTAAGATTGGTAAATTCTTTTTTGATTTGGGTAGCATCATCAGTAAAAGTAGCCATCCCCATTAGTCCGATTACTTTAATGTTATGCATATGCTTAAAATATTCAGACTGCAACAGCTCATCCAGTTCACTGCTGTCCATGCCAAATTTCGTTTCTTCCTCAGCAATATGCATTTGCAGTAAACAGTCAATAACCCTGCCGTTTTTTTTAGCCTGCTTATTTATTTCTGCCAGGAGCTTAAGGCTGTCAACACCATGAATAAGGCTTACAAATGGCGCCATATACTTTACTTTATTGGTTTGCACATGGCCTATCATGTGCCACTCAATATCCTTTGGCATCTGTTCCCACTTGTCCGTCATTTCCTGGATCTTGTTCTCCCCGAAAATACGCTGCCCGGCGTTATAGGCTTCCATAAGGTCGCTAACAGGTTTGGTTTTACTTACCGCAACAAGCGTAACATGGGGCGGAAGGGAAGATTTTATGTTGGTAAGGTTATTCGCTATTGACATATTTTTGATAATTGCCTGTAGATTGTAATGATTTAAATTTCATACACCACCAGCCCACTCCTGAATTTTGGTTCAATATAGGTACTCTTGGGAGGCATAATGAGGTTATTGTCTGCCAGTTCTTTTATTTCGTTTATTGATGCAGGATACAGCATAAAACCCACTTTATAATCGCCACCGTCAATAGCGTCCTTTATTGCAGTTATAGGCTTATTTCCCGGAATGTATTCTATACGCTCATCAGTACGCAGGTCGCCTATACCCAGTAAAGGATGCAATACCTTATCGTACAGTATCTGCGCATCAAGTGATTCCTGTACATCATTGTACTTTTTATTTTTCAGGTCAAGCGCATAAAATTCACCATCAAGATACATACCGTACTGGAACTTCTGTTCAGGCTTCCAAAGTTGTTGTCCTTTATTTTGTACAGCAAACTCATTTTCAAGTTTTGAAAGCAATTCGTCTTTATCGAGTCCGTTCAGGTCGTGTATTATACGGTTGTATTCGTAAATTTTAAGATCGTTTTCCGAGATAAGGAAACTCATGAAATAATTCAGGTTCTTGTTTCCTGTTGCCCTGTCTTCTTCGTAAAGCA
>JBQGDS010000337.1:0-1946 GCA_052039185.1 Flavobacterium sp. | reverse complement strand
AACAAGTGAGCATATGATGCCCTTCCGCCTTCAAGGAAAGATCCCTTTTCCTTTACAATAGGGCCCTCTGCCAATAAACGGCTTGATATTACACCTATACCACCTGTCATGTGGAAATCATTACTGTTACCTTCTTTTTGGTAAATATCAAGCACAGATGACAGCCTGCCGCCATATCGTGCAGGAATACCGCCTTTGTAAAGCTTCAGGTCTTTTATAGCATCAGAATTAAATACCGAAAAGAAACCGAAAAGGTGCGATGAGTTGAATATTGTAGCTTCGTCAAGTAGGATAAGATTCTGGTCGGCAGCACCACCACGCACGTTAAAACCAGATGCGCCTTCGCCTGCATTAGTAACACCCGGAAGAGTAAGTATTGATTTCAATACGTCAACCTCACCCATAACCGCAGGCATTTTCTTTATTTCCTGTATTGAGAGTTTATTAACGCTCATTTCCGGTTTACGTATATTGGCTTTAGGAATATCAGAGCTTATGGTAACTTCCTCAATTTCCTGTACGCCCGGTTCCAGCTTGTAGTTTTTCCTGATGTTGCGGTCAAGTACTATGGTTTCCTCAATATTCCCGAAACCGATACTGCTTATCTGTACCGTATAAGTTCCCGCAGGAAGTGAAATAGAGTAAAAGCCATATTCGTTGGTATTGGTCCCGGTTTGCAGTTCTTTAATGTAAATGGTAGAACCAATTAGTGTTTCATTGCTGCCACTGTCGGTCAGCGTACCACTCAGGGTAAATTTCTCCTGTGCAAAAATATTTGCAAAGAGCAGCATAAAGAATGCCGTGAGGCACCTTTTCAAGGGTAACTTCATGATTGATGATGGTTTTGATTATTGATTGAATGGCTGCAAAGGTATATTATAATCCTTTAGCAGTTATGCTGTTGTGGAATTTCTTACAATTTTTTAATGTTATAATTTTTCTTTTTCAAAAATAGAAACGCAGCTTCCTGATTTTAATTGTAAGAAAAATCAAAATAATTTTTATAAAATATAAAAACCTGCAAACATCAAAGTCTGCAGGTTTAAAAATCGTTTTTGATTTTAGTACAATGTTTACTGTACGTTTTTAAAGAAGGCGGGGGCATTACCGTATATGGCGGTTTTGCCATCCCACTTTTCTATAAATTGCTGCTGTATAAGTAAAGGGTTAAGCGATTGCTTGCGCAACTCGTTAGCTTTAGCTTCGGCCTCAGCCTGTACTATGAGTTTGCGTGCTTCGGCCTGGGCAACCTTAAGTTCGTTTTCTACACGCATTGCCTGCTGTACTGCAGCATTCTTTGCATTAATAGCCTGGGTGATTGATTCAGGGTATTGTATACCGCTTGTCATTTGTTCCAGTTGGAAACCTTCTTTATTTAATAAAGCCCCCATATTGGTTTGTATTGCATTCTCAAACTTTTCGCGATTGCTTATAATACTGTCAGTAGTATATTTATTGAACTCGATACGAAAAGCGTCCTTGATATAATTGAAAAGTGTGGTCTCGGTTATTTCGGCTATGTCTTTCCTGTATTTTTTAAATATAACGGGGCTTTGCCCATCTCTGACTTTAAATGATAGGGTAGGGTCTACCGAAAATACCGAACCGTCTTTGGCATTAACAGTAAATGCCGGATAGTTTATGGTTTGTACATAGGTAGGGAATTCATATACATTCTCGGTAAAAGGATTGTACCACACACGGCCGGTAACAAGGCTTACATCCTGCACACCTTTATCTGTACCGTACAATTTCACAAGGATACCTTC
Organism: Flavobacterium sp.; assembly: GCA_052039185.1. Lineage (GTDB taxonomy): Bacteria > Bacteroidota > Bacteroidia > Flavobacteriales > Flavobacteriaceae > Flavobacterium. The sequence goes on along the minus strand of JBQGDS010000337.1, from coordinate 177 downwards.
ATAGCCTGCATCAATGCGTTCGTTACAGGAGTTAAAGCAAATAAGCAATACAATAAGTGCAACAAAAGCCGAAATACCAAAAATAATACGTGATTTCATGTTTTTTAAAAGAGTTTTTTAAAGGCGAATATTGATAGTTTAACAACAACAAAAAATGAAACGCATAGCAATAATACA
>JBQGDS010000336.1:0-1847 GCA_052039185.1 Flavobacterium sp. | reverse complement strand
ACTGTTACTGAGATAGACCCTATATGTGCACTACAGGCTGCTATGGACGGTTACGAAGTTAAAAAACTGGATACTGTTGTTGGTAATGCCGATATTATTATTACCACTACAGGTAATAAAGATATTGTAGTGGGCCGCCACTTCGAAAAAATGAAAGACAAAACCATAGTGTGTAACATAGGCCACTTTGATAATGAAATAGACATGGCTTGGCTTAACAAGAACCATGGCGCCAGCAAAGTGGAAATCAAGCCTCAGGTTGATAAATATACTATTAACGGTACGGATGTTATAATCCTTGCTGAAGGACGCCTTGTAAACCTTGGCTGTGCTACAGGACACCCAAGTTTTGTAATGAGTAACTCTTTCACTAACCAGACGCTTGCACAGCTTGAGCTTTGGAACAACAGTGAAGCTTACGAAAACAAAGTATACATGCTGCCTAAACATCTTGATGAGAAAGTTGCATCACTTCACCTTGCCAAACTTGGTGTAGAGCTTGAAACCCTTAATGACGAGCAGGCTGCTTACATTGGTGTTGAGGTACAGGGGCCGTTTAAACCTGAATACTACAGGTATTAATAGATTACTCGATTTTTCGATTATTTGATCATTGTGATATAAAAAAGCCCGCTTAAGCGGGCTTTTTACATTATGTATATTGTAAGTCAGACAATCTAAGTGTCTAATAGTCGAATCATCTAAAAGAACAATCCTCAATATGATCGTTTACCATTCCGGTAGCCTGCATATGGGCGTATATAACCGTTGAGCCTACAAACTTAAAACCCCGCTTTTTTAAATCCTTACTAATAGCATCTGAAAGGGGGGTGGTGGCAGGTACCTGACCAAGTGATTTAGGCCTGTTATCAATAGGTTTACCATCAGTAAATGCCCAGAAGTATTTGGAGAAAGAGCCAAACTCTTCCTGTACTTTCATAAATGCCTGAGCATTGCTGACAGCAGCATGTACTTTTAGCTTATTGCGTATAATGCCCGGATTTTGCAACAACTCCTCAATTTTATCATCGCCATATTTCGCAATGATTTTATAATCAAAGTTGTCAAACGCTTCGGCAAAGCTTTCCCTCTTTCGTAATATGGTTATCCAGCTGAGTCCTGCCTGAAACGTTTCAAGCAGCAGGAATTCAAATAAAGTTTCGTCGTCATACACGGGTTTTCCCCACTCTTCGTCATGGTAACGTTCGTAAAGCGGATCGCCTTTGCACCATCCGCATCGTACAATTTCTTTCATGATTGTTCGTTTTTCAGGTATTTGTCTAACATATAATGCCCAAGGTATATAAGTGGTGTAAGCAATATGGCTATGCCAAGCTTCACCCCATATCCCGTAAGCCCTGATGCTATGTAGGTTTGTGTGCCAATCTTACCGGTGGCATAAAATGCAATCCCCAATACAATAAAGCTGTCAAAAAACTGGGATATTACGGTTGAGCCCGTGCTGCGCAGCCATATCATTTTGTTTCCTGTGCGTTTCTTTACAAAGTGAAATAATGTAATGTCTATCAGCTGCGATATAAGGAATGCCGTAATACTGCCGACAATAATCCACATGCCCTGTCCGAAGACAGCTGTAAACTCACTATCGGTAACAGTATTGTATCCTTGGGCTGCAGGAATATTAAGCGCCATCCATAACAGGAAAAAACAGTAGGTAATAAGCCCGGCAGTTATGTAGGACAGTTTTTGTACCGTCTGCTTGCCGTAATATTCATTAATAAGGTCGGTAGTAAGAAAAACCACCGGCCATGGCAATATGCCTATGCTCATAGGTACATCGCCCACCAGTATAAGCTTGCCACCTATCAGTTCGGCTACTATGGCAT
>JBQGDS010000335.1:0-3394 GCA_052039185.1 Flavobacterium sp. | reverse complement strand
ATGGGGCTGACCATTGAAGAGGTTGACAAGCTTACGGGCCCTGTTATCGGCAGGCCTAAGTCGGCAACCTTCCGCACCGTTGATGTGGTTGGTCTTGATACACTTGTTCATGTAGCTAACGGTATTTATGAAAACTGCCCTGATGATGAGGTGCATGAGCTTTTCAAACTGCCGGGCTTTATTGATACCATGATGCAGAATAAATGGCTGGGAAGTAAATCAGGACAGGGTTTTTACAAGAAAGAGGGTAAAGAAATACTTTCGCTTGACCTTGATACACTGGAATACCGCCCGCAAAAGAAGGCATCATTCGCAACCCTGGAGCTGACAAAAACTATTGACAAGCCTATAAACAGGTTTAAAGTACTGATAAAGGGTACTGATAAAGCTGGTGAATTTTACCGTAAGAACTTTGCCGGGATGTTTGCTTATGTAAGCAACCGCGTGCCTGAAATTACAGATGACCTTTATAAAATAGATGATGCTATGAAAGCCGGTTTCGGCTGGGAGAACGGGCCATTCGAAATATGGGATGCTGTGGGTGTAGAAAAAGGACTTGAACTTATTGACACAGAAGGATTGCAGGCTGCGCAGTGGGTAAAAGATATGATAGCTTCCGGCAATACAAGCTTTTACTCGCTTAAAGAGGGAGCAACTTATTATTACGATCTTGAATCGAAATCACAAAAGAAAGTACCGGGTCAGGATGCCTTCATTATCCTGAATAACATTCGCGAAAGCAAAAAAATATGGAGTAACAGCGATGCTATAATTCAGGATCTGGGTGATGGTATCATTAATTTGGAATTCCAGAGCAAGATGAATACTATAGGCGGCGGTGTGCTTCAGGGCATAAACAAAGCTATAGACCTTGCCGAAAAAGAATATGACGGCCTTGTAATAGGCAACCAGGCAGCTAACTTCTCTGTTGGTGCCAATATAGGGATGATATTCATGATGGCTGTAGAGCAGGAATCTGATGAGCTGAATATGGCCATTAAAATGTTCCAGGAGACTATGATGAGGGTTCGCTACTCTTCTATACCGGTTGTGGTTGCGCCACACGGCATGACACTGGGCGGTGGCTGTGAAATGAGCATGCACGCCGATAAGGTGGTTGCTGCTGCTGAGACATATATTGGCCTGGTAGAGTTTGGCGTGGGTGTTATCCCGGGCGGTGGCGGATCAAAAGAAATGGCGTTGCGTGCTGCAGATACTTTCCGTAAGAATGATGTGGAACTGAATGTACTGCAGGAGTACTTCCTGACTGTGGGTATGGCAAAGGTTTCTACTTCTGCCTATGAAGCTTATGACTTAGGCATCCTTCAAAAAGGAAAAGATGTTGTGGTAGTTAATAAAGACAGGCAGATTGCCGAGGCTAAAAAACATGCCAAACTGCTTGCAGAAGCAGGCTATACCGCCCCAATACGCCGTAAAGACGTTAAGGTATTAGGTAAACAGGCATTGGGTATGTTCCTGGTAGGTACTGACAGTATGGAAGCAGGGAAATACATCAGCGAGCATGACAAAAAAATTGCCAATAAGCTGGCGTGGGTTATGGCCGGTGGCGACTTAAGTGAGCCTACACTGGTTACTGAGCAATATCTTCTTGACCTTGAAAGAGAAGCATTCTTATCGCTGACAGGAGAAAGGAAAACACTTGAGCGTATTCAGCACATGCTGACTAAGGGCAAACCGCTGAGAAATTAATTATTTTGAATGCTGAATTATAAATTTTAAATGATTCGGTAAATTCAGAATTTAAAATTCAAAATTTAAAATAATGACAAAGACAGCATATATAGTAAAAGCATATCGTACGGCTGTGGGCAAGGCTCCAAAAGGGGTTTTCCGCTTTAAGCGTCCGGACGAACTGGCAGCCGAAACCATTCAGCATATTATGAATGAGCTGCCGGAATTTGACAAGAAACGTATTGATGACGTGATGGTAGGCAATGCCATGCCGGAAGCGGAACAAGGCCTTAATTTCGGGCGGTTTATTTCGCTGCTCGGCCTTAAGGTTGAAGATGTTCCGGGTGTTACCGTAAATCGTTACTGCGCATCGGGACTGGAAACCATTGCTATGGCTTCTGCAAAAATACAAAGCGGTATGGCCGACTGTATTATTGCCGGTGGCGCTGAAAGCATGAGCTACATACCGATGGGCGGCTATAAACCCGTACCTGATTATAAACTGGCGAAAAACGGGCATGAAGATTATTATTGGGGTATGGGGCTTACTGCTGAAGCGGTTGCAAAACAATACAACGTAAGCCGTGAAGACCAGGATGTTTTTGGTTACAACTCACACCAAAAAGCCTTGAAGGCACAGGCAGAAGGTAAATTTGACAAACAGATTGTGCCTATAAATGTTGAGCATATTTACCTTGACGAAAATGGCAAGAAAGCCACAAAAACATATACTGTTACTAAAGACGAAGGTCCACGTGCTGATACTACCGTGGAAGCGCTTGGTAAACTAAAACCTGTTTTTGCGGCTGACGGTAGTGTTACTGCGGGAACATCATCTCAAATGAGTGATGGTGCAGCATTTGTAATGATCATGAGCGAAGATATGGTTAAGGAACTTAATCTTGAACCTATTGCGCGATTGGTAAGCTATGCAGCAGCAGGTGTAGAACCACGCATTATGGGTATAGGTCCTGTAAAAGCAATACCTAAAGCTTTGGAAAAAGCTAATCTTCGCCTAAAAGATATTGACCTTATAGAACTTAACGAAGCATTTGCATCACAATCACTTGCAGTGCTGCGTGAGCTGGATATAAACCATGATATTGTGAATGTGAACGGTGGCGCTATAGCGCTTGGCCATCCTCTGGGCTGTACAGGAGCAAAATTATCAGTCCAGTTGTTTGACGAAGCTAAACGCCGCGGCAGTAAGTACGGCATGGTAACCATGTGCGTAGGAACCGGGCAGGGTGCTGCTGGTGTTTATGAAATTTTGTAATTAATACAGATATATCATCTACTAAAATATAAAAAAATGTCAGATAAAGTAGAAAATGAACTTGCTCGAGGAGGGCAATTCTTAGTAAAAGAAACGAAAAGCGAAGATATTTTTACCCCGGAAGATTTTTCTGAGGAGCAGTTAATGATGCGTGATTCGGTTAAGGAATTTGTTGACCGTGAATTATGGCCAAATAAAGAACGTTTCGAGAAAAAGGATTATGCCTTTACCGAGGAAGCTATGCGTAAAGCCGGTGAACTTGGTTTTCTTGGTGTAGCTGTTCCTGAAGAGTATGGCGGACTGGGCATGGGCTTTGTAAGCACTATGCTGGTTTGCGATTATATTTCGGGGGCTACAGGCTCATTCTCTACAGCGTTTGGCGCACATACAGGTATAGGTACTATGCCTATTACATTATATGGAACC
>JBQGDS010000334.1:0-3760 GCA_052039185.1 Flavobacterium sp. | reverse complement strand
TATTTTGCAGCGGTCTCACTTGCAGCTTTTTCAAGCACGTCAGTGATTTCGTCAGTAAATTTACCTGCTTTAAGTGCATCAAGGGTGTCCCTGTGCTTAGCGTTCAGGTACTCGATATAATCTTTTTCGAATTCTTTTACTTTTTCAACCGGTACATTTCTAAGAAGGTTTTTAGAACCTGCGTAGATTATTGCTACCTGGTCTTCTACAGTGAACGGGTCGTTGATAGCCTGCTTAAGGATCTCAACGTTCCTGCGTCCTTTTTCAATAACGTTTAGTGTTACAGCGTCAAGGTCAGAACCAAACTTAGCGAAAGCTTCAAGCTCACGGAACTGTGCCTGGTCAAGCTTAAGCGTACCTGCTACTTTTTTCATTGACTTGATCTGTGCGTTACCACCTACACGAGATACTGAGATACCTACGTTAATAGCCGGACGTACACCTGAGTTGAATAGGTCAGACTCAAGGAATATCTGTCCGTCAGTAATTGAGATTACGTTAGTAGGGATATATGCAGAAACGTCTCCCGCCTGAGTTTCGATAATAGGAAGGGCGGTAAGTGAACCACCACCTTTTACAATTGGCCTAAGCGATTCAGGAAGGTCGTTCATGTTTTTAGCGATATCATCATCGCCAATTACTTTTGCAGCACGCTCCAGTAACCTTGAGTGAAGATAGAATACGTCACCAGGGTAAGCTTCACGTCCCGGTGGACGGCGAAGAAGAAGCGATACTTCACGGTAAGCTACCGCTTGTTTTGAAAGGTCATCATACACGATAAGTGCAGGACGGCCTGTATCACGGAAATACTCGCCAATTGCAGCACCTGCAAACGGAGCGTAAACCTGCATTGGCGCAGGGTCAGACGCGTTAGCTGCTACAATAATGGTATATGCCATAGCACCTTTTTCTTCAAGGGTTTTAGCAATACCTGCAACAGTTGAAGCCTTTTGGCCTACTGCTACATATATACAGAATACAGGCTTGCCTGCATCATAAAATTCTTTTTGATTAAGGATGGTGTCAATACATACGGTTGACTTACCTGTCTGACGGTCGCCAATAACAAGCTCACGCTGGCCACGTCCTACCGGGATCATTGCATCAATAGCCTTAATACCTGTTTGCAGCGGCTCAGTTACCGGCTGACGGAAGATAACGCCCGGAGCTTTACGCTCAAGCGGCATCTCATAAAGGTCTCCACCAATTGGGCCTTTACCGTCTATAGGGTTACCAAGTGTGTCAACCACACGACCTACCATTTGCTCACCTACTTTAAGTGAAGCGATACGCTGTGTCCTTTTTACAGTTGAGCCTTCCTTAATACCTGTTGATCCTCCTAACAATACTACGCCCACATTGTCTTCCTCAAGGTTAAGTACAATACCTTCAAGGCCGTTTTCAAACTCAACAAGTTCGCCATATTGCGCATTAGATAGTCCGTAAGCACGGGCAATACCGTCACCTACGTTAAGAACTGTACCTACTTCTTCCAAAGTAGCACCGGCCTCAAAACCGGACAATTGTTTCTTTAATATTGCTGAAATTTCAGCAGGTTTAATTTCCGCCATCTGGTTTATAATTTACACCTACGTGTGTTAAATACTTTATTAATTACTTAATTCTCTTTTTAGTTTCAGTAGCCTGTTAGCTACCGATGCGTTGAACTGCCTGTCACCTATCCTAAGGATAAAACCTCCGATGATTGCAGGGTCAACAATGTTTTTAAGTGTTATCTTCTTGTCTGACAACTCTTTTATTTTATCAAGCACTTTAGCTTCAAGCTCCGGAGTGATAGGGAAAGCGGTTGTTACCGTAGCTTCCTCCACACCGTTCATCTGGTCGTATTGCTTTTTATATTCGGTGGCAATAGCTCCCAGCAGTTCAAACCTTTTATTTTCAAGAAGCAGTTTGAAAAGTCCCTGTGTAATATTGGCTGATGAAGCAAAAACTTCTTTTAGCGCTGATTCCTTTACTTCGCCCCTTATAGTAGGGCTGTTGATAAAACCGTTTAGTTCGGCATTATCATTTATAGTAGCGGCTATAAGGCCCATATCATCATTTACCTGTGCGGCGCTGCCCGAAGCCTGAGCCATTTCCAGGATAGCCTTTGCGTAGCGTGCTGCTGCTCTTGTACCTGTCATAGCTGTAGTATTAGTTTAATTTTACTTCGTCTAACATTTTCTCAACCAGTCCGGTTTGAGCTTCTTTGTTAGAAAGTTCGTTTTTAAGAAGCTTCTCAGCGATTTCTACCGAAAGGGTAGATACCTGGTTTTTAAGCTCTGCCATAGCAGCATTTTTCTCGCTGGTAATTGTAGCTTTAGCCTGCTCAATAAGCTTTTCGCCCTGAGCCTGAGCTTCAGCTTTGGCATCAGCAATCATCTTTTCTTTTATTTCGCGGGCTTCTTTTATCATAGCATCCCTTTCAGCTCTTGCTTCCTGAAGTATCCTCTGGTTATCAGCCTGAAGGTTATGCATTTCACGACGTGCATCTTCAGCTGACTGAAGCGCCTTGTTGATAGATTCTTCCCTGCTTTTTACTGCGCCAAGAATAGGCTTCCATGCAAATTTCCTAAGCAGTATAAAGAAAACGATGAATATTAATGTTGTCCAAAAAACTAAACTTTCCGGTGCGGTAAAATCCATATCTTTTTTATTTCAGATTAAATGTTTGAATGTTTTAAAAAAGCTTCCCGCAGCCAACCGCGGCGGGAAAACTTTGTTTTAATTATTTTGCAATTAGCGCAACTACTACTGCGAAAAGAGCAACACCTTCGATAAGTGCAGCAGCGATAATCATTGCAGTTTGGATTTTGTTTGCAACTTCAGGCTGACGAGCCATTGCATCCATGGCAGAACCACCAATTTTTCCAATACCAATACCTGCTCCGATTACAGCCAATCCGGCACCGATTCCAGCTAATACCATAATAGTAAATTTATATAGTTAATAATTAATAAAACTCAATTTTAGTGATGATCATGATGATCATGCTCCTCAACCGCCTGACCTATAAACAGCGCACTTAACAGTGTAAATACATAAGCCTGTAGTGCAGCAACAAGCAGCTCCAGCACGCTCATGAACAATACAAATGCTCCTGATACCGGTGCAATTGCAGGTGTTTTGAAGATATAGATAAGTGATATAAGGCTAAGGATAATAATGTGGCCTGCAGTGATGTTAGCAAAAAGACGAATCATCAAAGCGAACGGCTTGGTAAGCGTACCAATGATCTCTACGGGAATCATGATTGGGTAAAGCGCTACCGGTACCGGTGGCATAAATATGTGTTTCCAGTAATCTTTGCTTCCGCTGAAAGTTGTGATCAGGTAAGTAATAAATGCCATTACAAACGTAAAGAAGATATTACCTGTAAGGTTTGAACTGAAAGGGAAGAAAGGTATAAGGCCTATAAGGTTGTTGATCCATATAAAGAAAAATATAGTCAACAGGTAAGGCATGTACTTAGCATATTTCTTTTCGCCAATGTTAGGAATGGCAATATCATCCCTTACGAAAGTTACAAGTGGCTCAAGGAAACCCGCAAGGCCTTTAGGTGCCCTGCTGTTCTTTTTGTATGATCTTGCTACTGCGCTGAATAACAGGAACAGTATAATAGCCGACATAAGCATTGAGAACACATTCTTAGTGATTGAAAAGTCAAGCGGCCTTGCATCGAAATTAAAGGCAGACTTATCGTCAGCGCTTAGAGTCTCAAATTTATCAGCGTAATATATTACATTCTTGAAACGTACA
>JBQGDS010000333.1:0-2705 GCA_052039185.1 Flavobacterium sp. | reverse complement strand
GTAAGCACCTATCCAAAATCATTTGCATCAGTAGATAAACTTGCAGAGAAAATAAGCGCTGACTTCAAAACTGAAGAAGAGAAGGCAAGGGCGCTATTTACCTGGATTGCTACCAATATAAAATATGATCTTGTGGCGTATAGTAAGCCCGAGCAGCCTGTTGCTTTTTCATTCCGCACACAGGAAGAAAAAATGCTGAAGCAGCGTAAGTTTAAAGAAGACCTTGCTGCTAAAACACTCAAAACAAAAAAAGGCGTTTGCGAAGGCTATGCAACTTTATATGAATTAACGGCCGTAAAGATGGAGCTTGAGGCTGTAATTGTTCCGGGTACATCTAAATCGCACCCTACACATATTGGCAAGCAGCCCGGCGCCAGTGACCATGCCTGGAACGCTGTAAAGATAAACGGCAAGTGGCACCTGATTGATGTTACATGGGGAGCGGGCACTGTAACTGGAAGCCCTTTAAAGTTTGAGTTCAGGTTTAATGAAGGTTATTTTTTAACCGATCCTGCAATTTTTGCACTTAACCATTATCCGGACAATGAAAAATGGCTGCTTACCGATGCTGTTTCGAAAGCAGATTTTGCAACAGCGCCATTATACTACGGCAATTATGTAAGGGGCGGTTATGACTTTACCAGCCCGGGTAGTGGGCTTATTACTATAACTAAGCCTGTATTGCTGCCGTTCAGGATAAAGAATTTAAAGCCGGGAGATAAGCTTGCCTATGCGTTTAGCAAAGACAGGTTATTGAAAGAAGTGCAGCCCAAAACTAATGGTGATGTGGCTGAATTTGATATTCCGCTTGATATGAAGAATACAGGATTTCTTACTATTTACATCAACCAGCGGTCGGTTGCTGCCTACAGGCTTAGCAACAGATAAATATTAAATAAGACCCGGTACATCACCGGGTTTATTTGTTTAAATATTCTTCTTTTAATAATGAAAACAGTATAGAGTCTTCATACTTGCCATCTACCAGGTAATGCCCACGTAAAGTACCCTCATATACAAACCCAAACTTTGCCATTGTTTTTTGTGAGGCAATATTATATGTGGCAGTAAGCGCCTCAACTCGGTTCAGTTTCATTTCAGTAAAACCATAATTTAATACAGCTGATGCAGCTTCAGTCATGATGCCTTGTCTTTTGTATCCATCTTCATTAAGGTGGTAAAACATCTCGGCACGGTCATGATCAGTATACCAGGTATGGTAGCCACACCAGCCAATGGTTTTTTGAGTGTCGTTTTTCCTGATAAGAAAAAAAAGGAACTTTTTATTAAAGGTAACCATGCCGCCTTTTACACGCATACGCTCTTTTGCCAGGCCTTTTTCGTCAATGCCAAATAAGTCCATAATTTCATGGTCCGGCAATGTCTCTAAAATGGACTGATGTGCTTCCGGTGTAATTTTTAGCAGGGTAAGGCGCGGAGTAGTAAGCTGTTGCAGCTCCATAAAGTTATTGCTTAATAATTTTTTTACTTACGATATTTTCGGTTGACGATAATGCCTGTAAAAAATAAATTCCCGGTTGTACTCATTCAGGTTTACCTCATTATTTTATTATTTATACCGGCTTAGTTTAAAATGCAAACAGAGGAGTAATTTTTACCATAAGCGAAAACAGGTTTAGTCTTTTACGATAAACACTTCATCCACCCGCCTGAATTTAGGATTGTTAGCTACGGTAACGCGATGTACATAAGAATTTTCTTTTACTTTAACTATTTTAACGGTCATAGTGCCTGTGTCCTTTACATTTTTATTCCTGGCAAGGGTAGATGCGGTAGTTGTAAGGGTGTAGGTACAGTCGTCAAGCCATTTAATATCGAAAGTAAAAGCTTCTTCAGCTTCTTCCAGTTTTTCAGTTTGTGTATCTCCCTCACGGGTTATAAAACATACCTTTTTTGTTTTAGGGTCGGTTACTTTAAACTTACCTTCCTTAAACCGGGTGCAGTTACTTTGTGCGAAAATGCTGTTGGCACAAATAAGTAGAACCGCTATTGCAAATATCCTTTTCATATATTTTCTTTATTCTTTTTGGCTATCCATTTACTGGCAAACATGCCTGCCGCTGCTACCTTGAGTACCGATCCGGTTATAAGCAGCTCTGACGATAAAGGCCATTGGAAATATGTACATATGGCCCCCGGAATGAAAAATAACATCCCTACCAGAAATACGATACCGATGTGGGTAAATTTCATAACTTAAACGTTTAATAATAATGCAAGCAATCCCAGCAGGGCGGGTAATGACTGTACTATTAAAATCTTTTTTTGCACCGTAGCCGCTCCATAAAGTCCGGCTACCAAAACGCAGCCCAGGAAGAATACAGCTACATTAGTGCTCCAGTTCGGGTCTTCAATAAATAGCGACCATAGTAAACCCGCAGCCAGGAAACCGTTATAAAGTCCCTGGTTGCCGGCCATAGCTTTAGTCTTTTCAAACAGGTCAGCCGGGAAACCGCGAAATACTTTTCGGGCTTTGGTAGTCCAGGCAAACATTTCCAGCCACATGATGTACAAATGGAGCAGTGCTACAAAACTAACGAGTATTTCACTTATAATTTCCATTTAAAGGTTTTCTCAATAGCTTTTATCATTTCGCCTGCAATATCTTTATGTGTTGCCCCTTCTATACCCTCCAGCCCTGGAGACGAATTTACCTCAAGGAGTAGTGGCCCTTTGGCCGAACG
>JBQGDS010000332.1:0-1695 GCA_052039185.1 Flavobacterium sp. | reverse complement strand
ACCGATGAGTTTCTGCCTGAGGCTGTTTTTGAAAAAGATTTCCACCTGGAAAACGGCAAGGTTGTAAGCCGCATATGGGTTGAGCTGAATGGTATAAGCCTGTACAATATGGCTAGCTGGGCAGCAATTTTCAGGTTTTTTAATATCAGTATGGATGCTTTCGAAAGGTTTTTTTACGAGTATGAGGACTACCTGCGCGACCTGGAAATAAATACTTAACAAAAAGAATATAAAATATTACCTGACATTTTTTAATTTTAGGGTATAAAATAAAAGAATGAACACCCTTCCGCATCACCTTTCAAAAGACGTTGAAGATGTAGCCAACCTTAGTATTGTTCCTACAATGCTTAGCGTGCTGTGCCAGACAACCGGCCTGGGATTTGCTGCCGTGGCCCGCGTTACTGACGAGCACTGGATAATATGCAGTGTAAATGACAGTATAAATTTCGGGCTGAAATCCTATGACCAGCTGGATGTGAAAACAACGTTATGCAATGAACTGAAGGTTACGGCACAACCGCTGGTTATTGAAGACATAAGTACTGATAAACACTATCACGACCATATAACCCCCACTACTTACAAGTTCAGCGCATATGTCTCTATACCAATTTTCAGGAAAGACGGAAGGTATTTTGGCAGCCTTTTTGCCATTGATCCAGCCCCGAAGAAAATGAATATTGAAGCTGTGGCAGGCATGCTGAGCCTGTTCGGGCAGCTAATATCGGTAAACTTATCTACAAACGAACAGATTCGTCTTAGCGAGATACAGTTCAATAAAGACCGTGCCTTTATTAATGCCCTTGAGGTAAAAGCGGAAGAGCGCACCAAAGAGCTCAGGGAAAATAACGAAGCACTGGCACGCTCCAACAAAGAGCTGGAAGCTTTTGCCGATAGGTCCCGCCACGACCTGCAGGAGCCGCTACGCAAGATACAGACACTTACATCAATGATTACAGAGCGGGAAGGCTCGAACCTGTCGCCTACCGGGCTTGATTATTTCAACCGAATAAAAAATGCGGCGGGCAGGATGCAGGCACTGATTAAAGACCTGCTTACCTACTCCCAGGCAGATATGGCCGAACGGAGTTTTAAGCTGACCAACCTTGAAGAGATTATAAGCCAGGTTAAGGATGACCTTAATGAACAGCTTGCAAAACGCAATGCAATTATTGAAGTAGGCCCCATGTGTACACTTCTTCTTATACCCTTCCAATTCAGGCAATTGTTACAAAACCTGTTTACCAATTCGCTCAAATTTGCAAAAGAAAGCGTACCGCCTGTAATCAGTATTTCATGCATACATGTTACCCAATCTGCTCCGGAACAGCCTTTAAAAGTGCCGTTCTACCAGATTGAAATTAAGGATAACGGTATAGGTTTTGAACAGCAGTATGCCGAAAAAATATTTACACTTTTCCAGCGGCTTAATGACAAAGTACTGTACAGCGGCACAGGCGTAGGACTTGCCATTGTAAAAAAAATAGTGGAAAATCATAATGGTTATGTTACAGCTTCAGGCCAGCCGGGCGAAGGCGCTGTATTTACCATTTATTTACCCGAAACCCATTAAATAAATCCCGGCTTATACCGGGATTTGTTATACAACTTTACGACTTTGTGGGCATCTGAATTTAAGACTTAAAATAACCCTTCTATTGACAGATAACGCTCTCCTGTATCATAGTTAAA
>JBQGDS010000331.1:0-4701 GCA_052039185.1 Flavobacterium sp. | reverse complement strand
GCTGCACATGCTAATGGCTTACAATGTGAGCTTTTACTTGAAGGTAAACATTATGATTATTTAGCGCGCTTATATTGATTCTATTTATAGTAAACTTTTATGGTTGAGTTAACCAATAGAATTTCACTAACAAGGCTTTGAGAATCAGAAAGAGAATAGTGATATGTATTTCCACTCTGTAATGTAATACTCTGATTATTTTCAAAAATTTGTACAATAGTTATTTCATCAATATCTAATTCTTTATACAGGGAGATTTTTTTAGACCTTATATAAAGATATCTGTCAACCACTAAATATTTCACTTTTAGATAAACGATTCCTAAAGCAATAAATACGAATAATAAAGCAAAAATTCCTACTACAACTGAGACTTTATAGAAGATAAAAGCTATAAACAATGGTACACCGACCAAAGCTGTATAATATAAATTTGGATCAGGTTTATGAATTATTGATTTCAACGTTTACTTTTTTAGTAAATGTAATTAAAAATAAAGCCCCTTCTAACTAAGGGGCTTTATTTTATTTCAGCATCACTTATGACTGCATATATTTCATCATGATGCTCTGAAGGCCCATGCCCCACTCCTGTCCTACAGCCTGTGATTTTTCAAAAAGCACATCAGACTTTGATGATATTTTTTTACCAGCCGGAGATTCGTAGAATTTGATAGCTGCCTTAATATCATCATGCGTAAATTCTTTTACATAGATATCAGCAATTTTACCCATAAGGTCTTTAATAGATGCATCAAGCTCTTTTTTAAAATCAGCCTGTTTTTCAGCAGGGATGTTTTTTACAAGATCTTTAGTTATCATTTCAAAAGTTTTTGCCTGGCCGCTAAGTTCAAGATACTTTAATACATCCTGCTTATAAGCGTCCTGTGCCATTGCAAAATTTGCCACCAGGACAAAAAGTGCCGCGAAAAAGATTTTTTTCATTGTGTTGATTATTTTAAAATTAAGGAATATTCAGGTATTTGTGTGTTTGTAAAGATACACGCCATTTGGGATTATTCATTACATAATCTACTATTAAAGGTGTGATATCTTCTTTTTTGCTCCACTCAGGCTGAAGGAAAAGTATAGCATTACCATTTACTTTTTCGGCCTGTTCTTCGGCAAATAAAAAATCGTGCTTATTGTGTATTATAACTTTAAGCTCGTGAGCATGTGCATAAACATCTGCGGTAGGCAATTTTGTTTTCTTTGGTGAAAGACATATCCAGTCCCATTCGCCTGAAAGCGGGTAAGCACCTGATGTTTCGATATGAACGCGAAGCCCAGTAGCTTTAAGCCTTGCAGTAAGAGGCCCCATGTCCCAGGTTAAAGGCTCACCGCCTGTTACCACTACTGTTTTCGTGTACTTAGCAGCATTGGCAACTATTGTATCGGCATGTGTGGGTGGGTGCAACTGTGCATTCCAGCTTTCTTTAACATCGCACCAGTGGCAGCCTACATCACAACCGCCTACACGGATAAAATAAGCAGCAGTACCGGTATAGAAACCTTCTCCCTGAATTGTGTAAAATTCCTCCATAAGGGGCAACATTTCCCCTTTTTCAACCGCTATTTGAGTTTCCCTGTTCAGCATTTTTATAAAATAGGCAGCAAAGATACAATGCTTTTACCAAATAAAAAACCGGCAGTTATTACTACTGCCGGCTATGTATATTTACAATTATTACTGTAACTTGTTAAGTTCGCTTTTAGCGTAAGTATCATTTGGGTCAAGCTCAAGAGCCTTACCAAAATATTGTTTCGCCTTAGCCTTATCAGTTACTGCATAATAAGCACCTGCATTAGAATATGCTTCAATCAGGTTCTTTTTAGTTTGCGGCTTAGATGCTTCGGCAGCGCCTTTTTCAAGAACTATACGGATGTAAGCATCGTAGTTTTTAGCCATCTCAGCATACGATTCGGTTGTTTGTAACTGCTGGTTTACTTTAGCCTTATATAAATAAGCATCCTGTGCTTCGGCAGAAAGTTCAATTACTTTAGCAAGCGCAGCATCGGCTTTCTGAAGGTTAGCTGTATTGGCTTTTCTTGCTTCCGCTGATTTGTTTACGTGATTGTAATATAGAGAATAAGCCAGGTAGAAGTTATCTACAAATGCATTCTGGTTATCGGCACTTGAGGCTGCAACCTCAAATATTGCAGATGCAGGGCCATATAATTTCTGGGCAAAAATCTTTTTACCTATCTCATTATATTCGTTAGCTATCTTAGGGTCTTTTTCTACCGCTTTTTTAAGCTCGGCTACACCTTCATCAAAAGCAGCCTGGTTGGTAACAATTGAGTTACCCTGCTCATCTTTACCTACTGAAGAAGCAAGTTTAGACAAACCTACATAAAGGTAGTCACGCGCTATAATACGCTTTGGCTCAACTTTGGCAATAAAATCGTTCATTGCCTTAAGGCTGGCCTCATAGTTTCCGTTCTCATAAGCGGCATAACCAAGGTAACGAAGGATAACTGGATTTACTTTATCCATCTGCTGCATTTTCTTAGCTTCAGCTTCAAGCGCTTTGTAATCACCTGTAAGCAATAGGAAATCAGCATGCCTCATCCTTGAATTAAGTGAGTAATCCGTAAGTCCCATGTATTTTTCATAATATTCAAGGGCTTTTTTGCTGTACTCACCATACTTAGCAGGCTCTTTCCTGCCCCAGTAATAATATGTTTCAGCAAGCTCCCTGTATACCGGTCCATAAGCAGGATTAGCCGTAGCAATAGCATTAAGCGCTTTTACGGCCTCCGGAAATGCCGCACCTGTGTTTTTGGTAATTACAGCCATCTGTAAATCAGCCCTTAGCAGGCCTTTATCATAAAGCAATGCATTACGGTAAGCCCTGTAAGCTTCATTCTGGTTACGGTCGCCATAGTATGCATCACCAAGGCTCAGGTAAGCCTGCGCGTTTTTGTTATCTTTAGCAATAGCACTGTTCAGCACTTCTATCGCTTTTTTATAATCAGGCTTATCAGAGTTTATGTAAGCACGGCCTATGTATACCAGCTGCTCAACATCTCTTTTTTTAAGGCTTGCAGTAACTGCATTAAATTTAGCCTGTGCTCCGGACGCGTTACCGTTATTCAGGTCGATTTGGCCAAGGCCTATATCATTATATTCAGCATTATTTTTTACAGCTTTACCTTTATTGAAAAATATTGCGGCAGAATCCTGCTCTTTTTGCTTTAGGTAAACATCGCCAAGAAAGAAATAATTTTTCCCTTCTTCAGGACTTGAAGCAATAAGCGATTTAAGAGTTGTTTTTGCTTTTTGGTACTGTTCAGCATCAATCGCTTTTTTAGCCTGCTCCACATCCTGCGCGGTTGCAGCTCCAAAAGTTAAAAATGCCAAACTAAGGAATTTTAAATTTTTCATCTTAATCATTTTAATTTCTCCTATCTATATTATGTGTTGATTATAGTTCATTCCGTATTTCAAGTTCCCTTTTGGGTACTTCAACAGGCACAAGGCCTGATTTAAGTATTATCCTCTGCCCATCGGGCGCACTTATATAATTTGCAAAACCCATGCCCAAACCCTGCTTACCCTGGTAATTTAACACATATAACATTCGTGTTAAAGGATATGAACCCGTGGCTATATTGGTTTGGTTAGGCTTATAAAAGTTTTTGCCAGACTTATCAATTTTAACATTATCTACTGCCAAAACTTCAATATTATCCACATATTGTGACAGTGATTCCGGGGCCTGCAAAACCCAGTTGATGCCAATAACGCCTATTGCATCATCATTATCATGTACATATTTTATAACTTCTTCGTTATTTTTAAGTGCATGCAAATTTCCGGGAAATTTACTTACCCCAGCAATTTGAAGCATGTAGCTTACCGTACTTGAATTAGGATTGTCAAAAACCAACTTTGATATTTTAGGTGAAGTTCCACCTTTAAGTACTTTTATAACTTCAGAAAGCTGAATAATCGTATCTGTTGTTTTTTTATTCGTTATGAATGCAATGGCATCAGTCGCAAAACCTGTTGCCTTGACTTCAATATTCCTGTTCCTGAAATATGCTTCTTCATCGGAAGTAAGTTTTCGGGGCAGAATAGCTACACGGGCAGAGTCGGCAAACAGGTCGCGGATTACTTCTGTTTCACTTTTGTTTACCTGCCGGATTGAAGCCCTGTCATACATATTAAGAAACACAGCCAGCACATCTTCAGCTATTGGCTGTATAGTATTGTCAACAAGAAAAGTGGTTTTGCCAGAGGTCATTGTTTCAGGAATTTCCTGTTTTCCATCCTTGTCCCCACGACAGGCAAAAACAATTGCAGCAATACCTACTATAAAAGCAAAGGTAATAGCCCTCAACCCTTTTTTCATGCTATTCTTTTTTTGGTGCTTCGTCATCCGATCCTGTTACGTTTAAAGTTATCGGTAATACATACCTGCAGCGTACTAATTTACCATTTTGCACACCGGGTTTCCATTTTTTTGGGACGCTTTTGAGTAAACGTACCGCTTCATCGCCAAAGCCAAACCCCGGATCCTTTAAAACCTTGAAGTCAGACATTGAACCATCTTTTTCGACTACAAACTGAATCAAAATCATGGCAGTCATATCTGTATCCACTTCAGGCATCCTGAAATTGTATTGAACATACTTGTAAAACTCCTTAATACCACCCGGATATTCAGGTTGTGTTTGAAGCCCCGCAGTGCTTAC
>JBQGDS010000330.1:0-2499 GCA_052039185.1 Flavobacterium sp. | reverse complement strand
TACCCTGTAATGCCGGGTAAAAATAGATAAGGGAAACTACTACAAAGCCAAGTATGGCAAGAAGTGTGGGATAAAGCTTATTTATATTCTTCATAATGCATTTGTAAAAACGCCGTGAAGATACTTAATTTCCTGCAATGTGCCGTAAACAGCAGGTTATAAATAAAAAAGCCCCCTGATAAGGAGGCTGTTTATTATTCTATTTCTTCATAATCAATATATTCACCCACTTTTTTCTTCTCGCGGGGCTTATCAGATTTTATATTGCCTGTCGGCTGTTGTTGATTATGCTGCTGATATTGTTGGTATTGCTGTTGCTGATGTTCCTGAAAACTCTGCCCTGCTTTTTTTACAACCTGCTGTACTATAACCGGAGCCAACAGACGAAAAAGGAACTTGAGCAGGTAATAAACCAATATTAATATTACTATAGTCCTGATAGTGCCTGAAAAAGATGCCGTGTCCATTATCATAAAATTTTGTCAAAATTACGGATTAGCTTCCGTAAAAGTAAATCTGTTGTCTTAAAATAATAATAAATATACTACTTTTGGGAAACAATAACCATTCCAAATTAACTAATAAACGGGCCAAACCATGAATTGTTACAGGAAATTTATTCTAGGCGCATTCCTGCTGCCATCTTCTATAGCTTTTGCACAATATACCGATGAAATAAATACCAACCGCCCCGGCGAATCAATGGGTGCATTTGCCGTTGGTAAAACCGTTATCCAAGCGGAAGCCGGTATATATGGCATTCGTGAAAAACATGAGGTGCTGGACTATGAAGCCAAAGGTATTGGCTTTGACCTGATGCTGCGCTATGGCGCATTCCTGGAAGAGCTGGAATTTATAGCCGATATACAGTACCAGTTTGACCAGTATGATGATGCACTGGGATCGCAAAACCGTAATGCCTTTAAACAACTGACAATTGGTGCGAAATACCTTATTTATGATCCTGACAAAAATTATAATCCTAAGCCTAACCTTTACAGCTGGAAAGCCAATCATAAATTCCAGTGGAGAAAGCTGATACCATCGGTAGCGGTTTTTGCGGGAACTAATTTCCCCGGTAAAAATAATCCATATACGTTTAAAGAAGATAAAACCAGTTTTAAAGCCATGGCTATTACACAGCACTACTGGGGTAAATGGGTATGGGTTAACAATATAATTTTTGATAAATTCACTACTGAATATCCAAGCTCGGGCATTGTATCGACGCTTACAAGGGGCTTTAACGAAAACTGGTCAGGGTTTGTAGAATTCCAGGGCTATTCAAGTGATTATTATGCCGATGGCCTTGGCCGTATAGGAGCTGCCAGGCTGCTTGGGCCTAACATACAGATTGACGCATCATTTACGGCAAACCTTAAAGATACACCATCTATACTTTACGGAGGCATAGGCTTCTCCTGGAGGTTTGACGGTAATTATGAAGAAATTTATATGCCGCTTGAAGGTGACCGCGAAGAAGAATTCCAGAAACAGGCCCAAAAAGAAAACGAGAAAAAGAAAAACCTGAAAAAAGCACGGAGGGAACGCATTAAAAAACGTAAAGAAGCCAAAGCTGCAGCCGAGCAGCAGGAAGAAATACCTTCGGAAGGATAATATGCCCATGATAACAATTAAAGAAGCTGTAACCAAAAGCCAGCTGAAAGAGTTTGTAAAATTCCCGTTTGAATTATTTAAAGGAAACCCGTACTGGGTACCGCCAATTATTAATGATGAAGTAGAAAGTTTTAACAAGCACACCAATCCTGCATTTAAGCATGCAGAAGCTTATTTTTACCTGGCTTACCGAAATAATAAAATTGTAGGTAAAATTGCCGCAATTATAAATTGGGAAGAAGTAAGAAACCAGGGGAAGAAAAAAGTACGTTTCGGGTGGTTTGATGTTATTGATGATATTGAGGTAACCAAGACCCTGCTTGAAAAAGTATATGAACTGGGCCGCCGTAATAATATGGAATATGTTGAAGGGCCAATGGGCTTTTCAAACCTTGATAAAGTTGGGGTGCTTACCGAAGGCTATGACCAGGACAGCACAATGATAACCTGGTATAACCATCCTTACTATAAGGAACACCTTGAGCAACTGGGTTATGTAAAGGAGAAAGAATATATAGAAAGCATCTTCTCATTTAATAACGTTGATCCTGCCGCTTTTGATAAAGCCAGTGGGCTTATTAAAAAGAGATACGGACTTGTCCCCATAAACCCAGCGACTACTAAGGAGGTAATGCCGTATGTGGATAAAATGTTTGACCTGTTCAATTCATCTTATGAAAAACTGGCGTCGTTTGTTGCGGTGTCGGACGAGCAGAAAGAATACTTCAAGAAAAAATATGTAGGGCTTATCAATCCTGAATATATTAAATTCGTGATGGATAAAGATGATAACATGGTTGCCTTTACTATTGTGATGCCAGATTTTGGTGAAGCATTAAAAAAAGCAAATGGAAAATTATTCCCTTTTGGCTTCCTTCATTT
>JBQGDS010000329.1:0-3933 GCA_052039185.1 Flavobacterium sp. | reverse complement strand
TGCTTAATACTCCCGGTATAAGGCGTATTATTGAGTCGCTCAACACTGCAGCAGCAAGCTCGCCACCCGATAGAACGTAATCGCCTATTGAAATTTCTTTGGTAATAAAATGGTCGCGCACCCTTTGGTCAACGCCTTTATAATGCCCGCAAAGTATAATAATGTTTTGCAGTAACGACATCCTGTTGGCTGTGCCCTGATTCAGGGTTTCGCCATCGGGTGTCATATATATCACTTCATCATAATCACGTTCGCTTTTCAGTTTTGTTATACATGCATCAATAGGTTCAATGCTCATAACCATACCCGCACCACCGCCAAACTGGTAGTCGTCTACATTTTTATGCTTGTTGGTACTGTAATCACGCAGGTTATGCAGGTGTACTTCTACAAGCCCCTTATCTATAGCGCGCTTTAGTATCGAAGCTTCAAAAGGGCTTCGCAGCAATTCGGGTAAAACAGTTATAATGTCTATACGCATTTTATGATGCTATGTATATAATAAGGGATTAGCGTAGTACTGCCCCGGTTTCTTTTTCAAGGTTTTGCTTTATCTTGCCCATTATCTTATCGATCTGCTCATCGGTAAGGGTTTTTGCACTATCCTGTAATGTGAAGCTAACCGCGTACGATTTTTTACCTTCAGGAAGATTATTGCCTTCATATACGTCAAACAGGTTAATGTCTTTCAGTAACGATTTTTCAGTCTGCCTTGCTACTGTAAAAATATTTTCAAATGAAACATTAGCATCTACCAAAAGGGCAAGGTCACGGCGCACTTCAGGGAATTTTGATATTTCGCTGAACTTAACCTTTCCGCTAACCATTTTAATGATAGCATCCCAGTTGAAATCAGCAAACAGTACTTCCTGTTTAATATCGAATTCTTTAGCAACTGATTTCTTAACCACACCAATTTCGGCTATTATATCATTACCTGCCATAAATGCCATTCCTTCTGAAAAAATATCATTAGTTAATGGCTGCGATTGCAGTTTATTAAGGCCCAGTCTTGTAAGTATAACGTTTACATACCCTTTGAACATAAAGAAGCTTGCAGGCTTCTGCTCATAGGTCCAGCTTTCAGGAAGGCGACTTCCTGTAAGCGTAAGTGTAAGGTGTTTCTTCTCGTCATACCTTCCTGCAACTTTATGGTAGGTTTTACCAAACTCAAAAAACTTTAGGTCGGCACGCTTACGGTTTATATTGAATGACACCGCTTCCAGCGCGCTGAAAAGCATTGACTGCCTCATTGCGGCAAGGTCACTGCTAAGCGGGTTTAGCATCATTACATTATGGTCTTCTTTCAGGTTTTGCGTCAGCTGTACATAAGCAGGGGTAGTAAGCGAATTGGCCATCATTTCGTTGAAGCCCAGCGATACAAGGCTGCCTGCAATGATGTTTTGCAGCTTATGGTCTTCCGTACGGGACGAGTTGGAAATAGAAGCATTCAGTTTTTGTGTAAAGCTAATATTGTTATAGCCATACACTCGCAGTATTTCTTCAATAACATCTACTTCGCGGTTCACATCTACGCGATACGCCGGTACAACCAGACCAAGTCCTGCATCTGACATTGAGCTGATCTTAATATCAAGCGAAGCCAGTATTTTTTTAATGGTTTCCTTAGGTATCTCCTGGCCTATAATCCTGTTTACATTATTAAAGGTAAGTACAACCTGGTGGTCTTCCTGTTTTTTAGGATAAATATCTACAATATCTGATGTAATCTCGCCACCTGCCGTCTGCAAGATAAGCAGCGCAGCACGTTTTAGAGCATATTCGGCAATTGTAGGGTCAATACCTCTCTCAAAACGGAAAGAAGCGTCGGTGCTCAGTCCGTGACGCTTAGCTGTTTTACGGATGGATACAGGGTTAAAGTATGCACTTTCCAGGAATATTGAAGAAGTAGTTTCGGTAACACCTGAATTCTTCCCGCCAAATACACCGCCAATACACATTGGTCCGTTTTCATCACAAATCATGATGTCTTCCTCATGAAGTGTCCTTTCTACGTCGTCAAGCGTTGTAAATTTAGTACCCGCTGCAACGGTCTGTACAATTACCTTGTTGCCTTTTATTTTAGCAGCATCAAATGCATGCAGTGGCTGCCCAAGTTCGTGCAGCACATAATTGGTTACGTCAACTATATTATTTTTAGGTGCAAGCCCTATTGCCTTAAGCCTGTTTTGAAGCCATTCCGGAGATGGCTTCACTGTAATGCCAGATATGGTAACACCACAGTATCTTGGCACAAGTTTGCTGTCTGCCACCTTTACGTCCATTTTAAGGGTACGCTTATCAATCTTGAAATTACTTACCGAAGGCGTTATCAGTTCGGTATGTACGTTCTTTTGATTTAGCCCGGCACGCAGGTCACGTGCTACGCCCCAGTGGCTCATTGCATCGGCACGGTTAGGGGTCAGGCCTATTTCAAAAACCTCATCGGTTTCAATATTAAATACTTTTGATGCAGGTGTACCCGGTTTCAGGTCGGCAGCCAGTACCATAATACCATCATGCCCCTGGCCAATGCCAAGCTCATCTTCGGCGCATATCATGCCATGACTGTCTTCACCACGTATTTTTCCTTTTTTAATCTGGAAAGCATTGCCCTCTTTGTCATATAGTGTAGTGCCAATAGTTGCCACAGGCACTTTCTGCCCAACAGCCACATTTGGCGCCCCACATACAATTTGCACAGGAGTTCCGTCTCCCAGGTCAACGGTTGTAATTCTTAGCCTGTCAGCATTAGGGTGCTGCACGCAGGTAAGTACGTGGCCTACCACAACGCCTTCAAGCCCGCCTTTAAGCGACTCAAATTTTTCCACGCCTTCCACCTCAAGGCCAAGATCGGTAAGCAGGGCAGCCGTTTCTTCTGATTTCCAGTCTAATTTTATGAATTGTTTTAACCAGTTGTAGGATATACGCATTTTTAATGTCTGTTTTAAAGCATGCAAAGATAATAATTGTGCATGAAGATACCCCAAAATTAAAATTCAAAATATTGAAACATTTGTAAATTCCTTACATTTGAAACCTCAACCAGTGTTTCATGAAAAAAATATTCTTCGGGTTATTCCTTGTCAGCTTTTCTGCATTTGCACAATTACATAGCCCTAAACAGTTTTTGCCCAATTATGGCGAGCAGGTAAGTTACTACACGCAACTGGAAGATTATTTTAATACGCTGGTTAAAAATTCGCAGTACATTATGCATCAGCCCTATGGTGCTACAAGCCAGGAGCGCAGCCTTAATGTATATTATATATCTACACCCGAAAACTTGAAACAGCTGGAAAGCATAAGGCAGAGCCATTTATATCATATTGGCTTGGCTGACAGCAAAGCAACTATTGCTGATAAAGCTATTGTATGGCTCAGTTTTAATGTACATGGCAATGAGATAGGTGCTGCCGAGAGCGCCATGCAGGTAGCCTATGAGCTTGTAAATCCTGATAATACCGAAACTAAAAAGTGGCTTGAAAATACCATAGTAATATTAGACCCATGCCTCAATCCTGATGGGTATGCAAGATATGGAAACTGGCTGCGTGATATTTCCGGCAAAAATACACACCCGGGTTTGTATGACCGTGAGCACATGGAACCGTGGCCGGGCGGGCGGCAAAATCATTATGCTTATGATCTGAACCGTGACTGGGCCTGGCAAACGCAGACTGAAACCCAGCAGCGTATGGCACTTTATAATCTGTGGATGCCTATGGTGCATGTAGATGTACACGAAATGGGTTATAATGAGCCTTATTTTTTTCCGCCTGCGGCTGAACCTTTTCATGATTTTATTACACCGGCACAAAGGGCTTTTCATAACAGTATAGGTGAAGCAACTTCTAAAAAGTTTGATGCACACGGCTGGAACTACTACACCCGCGAGCGTTTTGACTTGTTTTACCCAAGCTATGGCGACAC
>JBQGDS010000328.1:0-5510 GCA_052039185.1 Flavobacterium sp. | reverse complement strand
CTCTAAATTTTATCTTGAAATAGATAATGAGTCACCCGGCAGGCTGGGGCGATGGATAGGCTGGCAGATTGTACGTTCCTATGCTGATAACCATCCTAAAGTAACGCCTGAGCAATTGCTGAATATGGACGCTAAAGAAATTTTTGATAACTCTAAATACAAACCAAAGAAATAATGTCTAAAACAATAACATCAGAAATAAAGCTTGTAATTGAACTTGATGAGAACCGCGTACCTGAAAAACTCAACTGGAGCGCTCCTGATGGCGGTGTAAATAACCAGGATACCAAAGCTTTTATGCTTTCGGTGTGGGATAGTAAGCCCCAGGAAAGTATGCGTATTGACCTTTGGACGAAGGATATGCCGGTAGATGAAATGAAGGTGTTTTTTCATCAAACGCTGGTATCAATGGCGCATACATTTGAACGTGCAACTGGCGATAAGAAGATGACAGATACTATGAAAGATTTCTGTGATTACTTTGCAGAAAAGCTGGAATTACAGAAACAATAAAAAAAGCGGCAATATGCCGCTTTTTTTTCTATAATCCATAATGATTTATACAAAACTGTTGTTGCTGAAAATGTCCTTGTTTAAGCCGTCAATAAATTCAAGCAGGGTCTCCCTTCCGGTAGCCTCTGTAGATGAGGTAACAAAATGCGGAGGCATTTCTTCCCAGTTATTAGCCAGCAAAGCTTTTCTGTAAGCGGCAACATGCTGTTCAACTTTTCCTTTACTTATTTTATCAGCTTTTGTAAATACAATGCAAAAAGGGATGCCGCTTTCGCCAAGGTAAGTTATAAACTCAAGGTCTATCTTTTGCGCTTCATGACGAATATCAATCAGTACAAAAGCACAGGCAAGCTGGTCGCGTTTTTCAAAATAATCAGTAATAAACTTCTGGAAGGTTTCCTTGGTTTTCTTGGAAACACGCGCATAACCATATCCGGGAAGATCGACAAGGAACCAGTTTTCATTAATCTTAAAGTGATTAATAAGCTGTGTCTTTCCGGGCTTGCCCGATGTTTTTGCCAAACTGTTGCGGTTGGTCAGCATATTGATAAGTGACGACTTGCCAACATTTGACCTGCCTATAAAAGCATATTCCGGTAAAGGCTCTTTTGGGCATTTGCTCACATCAGAGTTGCTGATAATAAATTCGGCGGAAGTAATTTTCATGTTTAAAAAGCTTAGCCACAAAGGTACTGAAATACTTCGGGCAATAAAAAAACCTGTAATAATCTACAGGTTTTCGTTATCAAAGTTCATCTTCTTTAGCCAGTCGTGCATAAGGTTGTTAAACTCATCCGGATGCTCCATCATGGCAGCATGGCCACATTTGTCAATCCAGTACAATGTTGAGTTTGGTAGCAGTGTATGGAATTCTTCAGCTACTTCCGGAGGTGTTACATTATCATTCTTCCCCCATATAATGCAGGTGGGAACATGCATTTTTGGTAAATCTTTTGCCATGTTGTGCCTTATGGCGCTTTTAGCTATAGTAAGTGTTTTTATAAGCTTAAGCCTGTCATTGGCTACGGCATATACTTCATCTACAATTTCTTTGGTGGCTACGGCAGGATCATAAAATACATCACCTGCTTTTTTCTTTATGTAGTCATAATCACCACGGCGCGGATAACTATCGCCCATAGCGCTTTCATATAAGCCAGAGCTTCCTGTAATAACAAGTCCCAGCATTTTTTCGGGGTACATTTTGGTATGGTATAATGCGATATGTCCGCCAAGGGAGTTACCAAGAAGTATAACCCGGTCAAAACCTTTGTAAGTAATAAAGTCCTTTACCCATTTGGCAAAAGCCTTTACGTTAGTTTTTAAAATGTTTTGGGTGTAAATAGGCAGTTCCGGTATAACAACTTTATAACCGTGTTTAGGAAAGTACTCCGCCACCCCGTCAAAATTACTAAGGCCGCCCATCAGCCCGTGCAGGATGATTATTGGGGTGCCTTCTCCGGCTTCGTAATAGCTGTACTTACCGTCTTTATGTGTGCTCTGCATGTTGGTCGGTAAACGATTTCAAATTACGACAAATATATGATTTTCTGTTTTAAAAAGGGTGCATGCATACTTTATTTGATTTTCTGTTTATTTTTTATCTTATAATCTGCTGTAATTGCGTATTGTAACATTGTGTTGTTAACACAAATATATTGTATCGGGCATTTTTACAGAAAATCGATTTATCTGTTAAATCAGTTTTAAAATTTTAATCATTTTTTTGAAGTTGCCCTGTACCGCTGAAATTTTTTTAAACTCACTAACTTTTTTACTGTTTGAAAATTCTTTCAAAGTGGTAAATAGGGTCAAAACTTATCAACAAAGTGGTAGGAAGTGGTAAGAAGTGGTAAAAATATCTATATATTTGCTTTGTATAATCTCAAATCGTAACTGCTTGAACGCCATAGTAGGAACATATGAATGTAAAGCTGATGCAAAGGGAAGGCTTATGCTGCCTGCTCCTTTAAAGAAGCAATTGGCACCCGGCCTGGAAGATGGCTTTGTGCTGAAGCGTTCGGTTTTCCAGCCTTGTTTGGAATTGTATCCTATGGCAGAGTGGAATGTGATGATGGCGAAGATTAATAAGCTGAACCGTTTTGTAAAGAAGAATAATGACTTTATAAGAAGGTTTACTGCAGGGGTTAAAATGGTTGAGATTGATGCTACGGGCAGGCTGCTTATACCAAAAGATCTCACTGTGTTTGCGGGGATTGATAAGGATATAGTGCTGTCATCGGCAGTGAACATTGTAGAGATTTGGGACAAAGATAGGTATGAGCAGGCAATTGACGACTCAGTTGTTGATTTTGCTGACCTTGCCGAAGAAGTAATGGGTAATATAACAGATGATGCAGATGGAATATCATAACCCTGTTTTGCTGAAAGAAACCGTTGACGGGCTAAATATAAAGCCTGATGGGGTGTATGTTGATGTAACATTTGGCGGGGGTGGCCATTCAAGGGAAATTATGAAAAGACTGGGGCCGAAAGGCAGGCTTTTCGGGTTTGACCAGGATGAGGATGCTCAGGCAAATATAATACATGATGAGCGTTTTGTGCTGATACCTGAAAATTTCAGGTTTATAAAAAGGTTTCTTCGCTTTCATGGTGTGAAGGAAGTTGATGGTGTACTGGGTGACCTTGGTGTGTCATCACATCAGTTTGATGTGGCTGAGCGTGGTTTTTCAACCCGCTTTGATGCAGGGCTTGACATGAGGATGAGTCGTAAGAACGAGGTTAATGCCTATATGGTGGTTAATGAGTATGAAGAGCAGCAGCTTAAAAAAATGTTCTTTGATTACGGTGAACTTAAAAATGCAGGAGCACTGGCTAATACTATTGTAAATGCACGGAAAGAAAGTCCGATTAAAAACACTGAAGAGCTAAAGCGTGTGCTTTCAAGGTTTTTGCCGGCACATAAAAGCAATAAGATACTTGCTCAGATATATCAGGCCATCCGTATTGAGGTAAATGAAGAGATTGAAGTGCTTAAGGAATTTTTACAACAATCGCTTGAGTTGCTAAAGCCGGGTGGAAGGCTCAGTGTGATATCTTACCATTCGCTTGAAGACAGGCTGGTTAAAAGGTTTATGAGAAACGGAATGTTTGAAGGTGAACCTGAGCGTGATGTTTACGGCAGGTTTGAAGTGCCGTTCAAAATAATTGAAAAACTGATAGTGCCAACGGAAGAGGAGATCGCTGTAAACAACAGGGCGCGTAGCGCTAAATTAAGGGTGGCTGAAAAAATATAAGGATATGAAAGGTGGAGTGTACAGTTTGCTGAAAGCGAAATACCTGGTAGACGAAGGTTCTATGAGGAACTGGCGCTTTATCATATTCCTTATAATTATCGCTATACTAATGATAGGTAACTCGCACAGCTATGAGCAAAAACTGTTCAGGATTACAGAGCTGGAAAATGAAGTGAAGGAGTTGCGTTCCGAATTTGTTGACAGGCGTTCGGAATTGATGGAGTTGAAAATGGACTCGACAGTTTCCAGGAAAATGGAAGAAAAAGGAATCGTGCCATCATCGGTACCGCCTAAAAAAATAAAGGTATTTAAAGAAGAAAAGAAAAGCTTACTGGCAAAGTTATGGCAGTAGAGGATAAAAAAATCTCTTACAGAATTTACCTGGTAGCCTTCATGATTTTCGTGATGGCTGTTTGCATTTCTATTAAGCTTACTAACATACAGTGGGTTGAGGGTGATTATTACCGTCAGCTGGCAAAAGAGCGTACGGTTAAAAACTTTGTTATCCCTGCCAACAAGGGCAATGTATATTCGGCTGACGGAAGCCTTCTGGCTACGTCAATACCTAACTACAAAATAAGGTTTGATGCCCTTGCGCCAAAAGATGAAGATTTCAAGCAATATGTAAAGCCATTGGCCGACTCGCTTTCGGTAATGTTCGGTAAGCCTGCAGGGCACTACTATAATGAACTGAGAAAGGCCCGTACTAATAAGAACAGGTATTTCCTGGTAGCGCGTGACCTGAGTTATACGCAGTATATGCGCATTAAAAGCTTCCCACTATTCAGGCTGGGCGCTTATAAAGGAGGTATAATCACTGAGCAGAAAACAGTACGTGAGCACCCCATAGGCCGTATTGCAGAGCGTACTATTGGTTATGAAAGGGTTGATCACAAAGGTGAAAACCTCACAGTGGGTATTGAAGGTGCATTTTCCAAATACCTGAATGGTAAGGATGGCAAGCGCATGATGCAGAAGATAGCCAAAAACCAATGGAAACCTATTAGTGATAATAATGAGGTAGAGCCTGTAGACGGATACGATGTGGTTTCAACCATTGATGTTTACATACAGGATATTGCACACCACGCCCTGCTAAAGCAACTGGAGCACTACGAGGCTGATCATGGTTGTGTGGTGGTTATGGAAAGTAAAACAGGTTACGTAAAAGCAATATCCAACCTTGGCAGGCAAAAAGACGGTACCTATGCCGAAACTGTAAATTATGCTGTTTGGGAGTCGCATGAACCGGGTTCGACATTTAAGCTGGCAGGACTTATTGCCCTGCTTGAAGATAAAAAGGTAGATACCAGCAAAGTTTATGATACCAAAGGCGGGGACATGGTGTACTATGGCCGCCATGTGCGTGATTCTAAAAAAGGAGGGTATGGTAAAATAACCCTTGCCAGAGGTTTTGAACTATCGTCTAACACGGTGCTGGTTCAGGCTGTACATGACAGTTATAAAGATAATCCACAGCAGTTTGTAGACCACTTGAACCGTTTCGCACTGAATAAAAAACTGGGTGTGCCTATTAAAGGCGAAGGGCGTCCTTACATTCCGCAGCCTGATGATCCTAAATGGTCAAGGCTTTCCCTGCCATGGATGGGCTTTGGGTATGGCGTAAGTATGACACCACTGCAAACGCTTACCTTTTATAATGCAGTGGCTAATAATGGCGAAATGATAAAGCCACTTTTTGTAAAGGAAATAAAAGAGTGGGACAGGACAATTAAAAAA
>JBQGDS010000327.1:0-5062 GCA_052039185.1 Flavobacterium sp. | reverse complement strand
TAAGATATATGCGCTTATCATCAATATTATTTTCCTTCTGAATTTTCTGTATCAGCCTGTACAGCACCTCCGCATCCCAATATTCGTTATCGGGGCATTGCGGTGCAAGTACATAAGCATCCAGCTTATTATTCTTCAAATATTTAAAAGGCCCATGTACCTTAACCTTTTCAAGGTCATTACCTTTTTCACCCGAACCGTGCAGAAAAATTATAAGGGGTTTTTTCTGCTTTGTAGTAGCCGGAACATGCAACAGGTAGTTAAGCTGTTTTTTAGCGCTTATTTCTGTTTTAAAAGAACCGTCTTCTACCTTTTGGGCAAAAGACGGAACTGAAAAAATACATATTGCTATGAAAAAAATCCGAAACATATTAAAATCCGTGTTGTGTTGACTGAAATCCGAGATTTACCATTCCTGACCTTACTTCAGGCGCCTGCATAAACAGGTTCCACAACAGCCCTGTCCTGTAATTCTCTATCATTGGCGCTATGGTGCCCTGGTCAATGGCTAAATAGCGTTTTGTTACCCAGTTAAAGTGTGGGGAAAAGGCATCATAAGGCCCTGCCACACCAATAAGCCTGTCTTTCCACTCTGTATTTTCATAAAAGAAACGCAGCGCTTTCATCGACTTATCCGGAGTATAAGGGAAATTAGATATTGCTGCTGTAGGCGATATTACACCTCTATCATTATTAGGCGCATGGGCAGTATAATCAGTACCGCCTGTACTTGTACGGGTGTAGCTGGCTGTAAGCCCCCAGCAATTTTCGCCGTAACCATTAAAGTTATTAGGGTTAGCCACGCAATACGCATATTGTATTTCAGCATGGTTTTTCACTACTTCCCAATAGTTGGCATAATCATCAGTAAGGCCACGCGGATCCATACCCAGGTAGGAATAATGCGCCCAGAACATAGGCCCAACATTACCTGTAGCTCCATTATAATTGAATATTACCGGGATATTGTAACGCTGACCCGGATGCGTTATATTACCATTGCGCGCCCATGCCTGATGGTAGGCTGCTGCCCCTACAGGATATGTAGGCGATGCTGCTGCAAGTATATAAGTTACAAGGCACTCGTTATAGCCTTCAAGCTTAAAGTTTATCTGCCATTCCAGGTTTGGCGACCAGTGCCAGTACAGCGCATTTTCTCCGCCCTTGGTATACCAGCTCCATTCCACGCCTTTCCATAAAGCATCGGCTTTTTGAGCAAGCGCCTGTTCTTCGGCAGAACCGCTCTTAAAATATTCACGTATGCAGATAAGGCTCTGGCATAAAAAAGCAGTTTCCACAAGGTCACCGCCATTATCATTTGAGCCAAAAGGGATAACATCGCCATTAGTACCGTTCATCCAGTGTGGCCATGCACCATGAAACCTGTCGGCATTTTCAAGGAAAGTAAGTGCTGTTTGCAGCCTTGTCACTACTTCAGCACGGGGTGCAAAACCCCTTTCAATACCTACCAGCATTGTCATAAGCCCAAAGCCCGAACCACCGGTAGTTACAATATTGGCATCGTTTGAAGGATCATCTATATGATAACGCTCCCTTGCCAGCTTTGACACAGGGTGTGCGTAATCCCAAAAATATTTAAAAGCATCTTTTTGTGCCAGGGTCAAAATTTCCTCATCGGTCATTGGCTCAGCAGCAACAGGAGGCGGTGTTGTGTTATTATCATCACTTTTTGAATCGCATGACGAGCATGAGATGTACAAAGAAAGCATGATTAATAATTGTATTATTTTCACTGTAGTATGTTTAATGATTGATGAATATGCGTATTCGGTATTATTTGGGGACACCTTAATTTTTAATTTGGTATATAAATACCCGGCGGTTATGCCGCCGGGTATTTTAATAAAGTATTATCTACCGGCTCTTTCAAGTTCGTAAAGTGCATTAATATCAGCTGACGTAAGCGCTTTTTTCCATACGCGAATTTCGTCAACCTGTCCTGTCATAGGCTTATTCCAAGAGTCAGCTGTAGTTTCAACATTACCAAAAGCACCAATCATCGGGAAAGTAGGAGTATCAAATGTTAATGATGTATTTGTTCCTCTTATTTCGAATGCAGGGTTTGAAATCTTTTGACCATTAGAATATATAATGAATTTATTGTTAGACCCATCCCATGTAAATACCATATGTGCCCACTGATCGGCAACTTTATTAGCATTTGCTACGTGCTTACCCGGAGTAACTTCGTTATCAGCAATCATCCAAGGCTCAAGCTTAAGGGCATTTTCATAAGCCTGTAAGCCGTTTGCAGTAGTACTCCATGCTCCTTTAAATATCAAAGAGTCATTTACAACACCATTTACCACAGATGGCCTTGCACCTGTTTCAACGATAAGGTTCATATTACCTGCCCACTCATTTGCTCTCGCCATAGAGAAAATTGCAGAAGCAGTACCTACATCGCCAACTTTGTTGTTCTTAACCTTAACCCATGCACTAATTGTGAAAGCATTCATAGTTGCAGGGAAGCTTGCCATGTTACCAAACCTCATATAACCGTTTGCAAAACTTGCAGCCTGCCCTTTTGGACCCGGAACCCAAGTTGTGTTTGGCGATGCAGTAGGCGCAGCGCCTGACTTGCTTTCAACGCCGGTACCATTTAGCGGCCAGTAAGCTACAAGATCAGCCATACCAATTTCGTCAGCGCTGTTGTAACCGCCAATTGGAGGCAGACTGTTGTTTGAATCGTCATCACCGCAAGAAGTCATCATAACACCTGATGCAACCACCAGTGAACATGCTAAAAATTTGATTGTTTTCATAGTAATAAAATATTTAAAAATTAAGTTAGTATTAGTATCCAAAATTCTGCGACAGCCTTCCACCGCTTGCTATCCTTTGCTGTTCAGGTATTGGGAAAACTTCATGTGTACCTGTTATGAATGTTTTACCATCGGCAGCCATAGCAGCCGCAGCGCGACCTGTACGCACCAGGTCAAACCATCTGTCGTGCTCCATTGCCATTTCCCATCTTCTTTCCCTTAATATAATATCAAGGGTTATAGGCTCGGTTACGGGGCCAAGGCCTGTCCTTACACGCAATTCATCAAGCCTGTCTTTCGCTTCTCCGGTCTGGCCGATATGGAAACCTGCTTCAGCACGTATCAATAATATATCGCTGTATTTAAGTATGCGCAGGTTTTTACCTGTCATGCCCTTGTCAAGCCATGATTCAGCTATACTGCTTTGATAAGCTTTATAGTTATAGCGTGGGTTTGTCCATCCTGTAGAGGCAGGAAAACCATCCCACAATACTGTTCCCGAAAAAAGAATGGTAGCATTTTTACGAACATCGCCCGGCAGGTAAGAATTAGCAAGACTTTGCGAAGGGGTATTAAAGCCCCAACCCAAATCAGGCGTACCACGCGGCCCCTGTACATTGGTATAATCACGTATACCAAGTGTTGCCACAGCCTGTACCTCGAATATTGATTCACGGCCGTTCTCGCCGGTTTCTCTCCATACTTCAGCATAATCATCTAAAAGGCCATATTGACCTGAAGTAATTACGTTGCCCGCCATATCATAAGCTTGGGGCCATTTTTCCTGGTACAGGTATACTTTAGCGAGTAGTGCCTCGGCAGCGCCTCTGCTTGCACGTCCCAGTTCTGAAGGTGAATAAGCAGATTTTAAAGGAAGTATATCAATGATATCCAGCAGGTCTTCTTCTATTTTTGCGTAAACATCCTGCTTTGTCCTGCGGACAAAAACAGTATTATTAATGGTTTCAACATCGTTAGGATCAATTTTTTGTACTACAAGGGGCACATCGCCAAAACACCTTACCAGGTCAAAATACCATAGTGCGCGCAGGAACTTACACTCAGCCGTAAGCCTTTCTTTCAGCCCTGCATCAATCTGTAACTGCTCCAGGTAAAATATGGCGCTGTTAGCACGGTAAATACCGTCATAACGGCCGCGCCATACATCGTTAAATGATATATCCGATGCATCGAAAGTAAGATTGTCCAGCTTGTGCTTATCGGTACCCGAATCACCCATAGATGAGCCTTTATCCGCATCGTCTGATGTTATACTGGTTATCCCTATCCATGAGAAAGAATTTATATTATAATCCAACAGCTTGCTGTATACGCCATTTACCAATTGCGTAGCGCTGTTTGGGTCATTAAGTATATCGTCAATATCCTGTGTGTCCCTTGGCTCAACATTAAGGTCATCCTCACATGAAGACAAAGCCACAGTGCCTAACAACAATACACCTACCAGTACTTTTGAACTTATTTTTCTGCTTAAACTTTTCATTTCTATTAGCATATTTTATTA
The DNA here is from genome assembly GCA_052039185.1 of Flavobacterium sp. GTDB lineage: Bacteria > Bacteroidota > Bacteroidia > Flavobacteriales > Flavobacteriaceae > Flavobacterium. The sequence goes on along the minus strand of JBQGDS010000327.1, from coordinate 751 downwards.
TTACAGCCCTATGTTAAGGCCAAACAGGAATGTTTTGTTAGTTGGGTAAGCGTCAAGCTCAATACCTGCGCCCCCCATAGGGTTTGCGTTATCTCCACCCACAACCTCCGGCGAATAGCCTGAGTATTTGGTAAACAGGAATGGGTTAACCGCAGTAACATATACACGTATCTTGTCAATACGCTCAGTAAGCTGAGGCAGCGTATAGCCCAGTGTTATATTATTAATCCTAAGGAAAGAGCCATCCTCAATATAGTAGGTTGATGCTCTTGGCGTATCATTATTAGGCCTTGGATTTTCGGCATTTGGCCTTGATGGCAGCCAGAAATCGTCAAGGATATCATATTCTATATTTTCCCCTCCTGAGCGCTGTGCTTTTTTACCGTTGTAAACTTTGTTTCCGCCAACACCATACAGGTCAGCCGAAATATCAAAGTTTTTATATGTAGCTCCAATGTTTACACCGTAAGTGTATTTAGGAATATAAGAACCTGCAGCAACCCTGTCAGCCGTGTAAGTAAAAGCTCCGTCAGAATTAAAGCCTGTAGTATCGTACACATAAAAAGTACCCAGTGGCTGCCCTACAAGTACCTGCTTGGTTACCTGCCCGTTATTAAGGCTGCCACCCGTAAAGTTGGCAAAGAAAGGATTGTTAACTTTAGTAAGATCATTTTTGTTATAAGAGAAATTACAGCATATCCAATAGTTTAAGTAATCGACTATGGCATCCAGCAATTTAAGTCTTACTTCA
>JBQGDS010000326.1:0-3134 GCA_052039185.1 Flavobacterium sp. | reverse complement strand
GTAAAAAAAATAGTGGAAAATCATAATGGTTATATTACAGCTTCAGGCCAGCCTGGCGAAGGCGCTGTATTTACTATTTATTTACCCGAAATCCATTAAAAAAGAAATCCCGGCTTATACCGGGATTTGCTATATAACTTTATTGCACCTGACTTTACGATTTAAAACAGTCCTTCTATTGACAGATAACGCTCTCCTGTATCATAGTTAAAAGTAAGTACGGTAGCATCCTCGGGGATTTCAGCAAGCTTTTTATTCACTGCTGCTAATGATGCACCAGTAGATATACCGGCAAGCAAACCTTCTTTCCTGGCAACACTACGTGCAAAATCAAAAGCCTCCTCTTTTCCTACCTGAATGACTCCGTCAATAAGACTGCTTTGATAAATAGACGGTACAAACCCTGCACCTATACCCTGCAACGGATGCAGCCCGGGACTTCCTCCGCTCAATACAGGCGACAATTCCGGCTCAACAGCAAATACCTTAAGATTAGGAAATTTTTCCTTTAGAACGGCTGAAACTCCGGTTATATGCCCTCCCGTCCCTACACCGGTAATCAGGTAATCTATCCCTTCGGGGAAATCAGCGAGTATTTCCTGCGCTGTAGTTTTGCTATGCACCTCAACATTTGCCTGATTATCAAATTGTGATGGAGACCATGCATTTGGTATTGAGGCAACAAGTTCTGCAGCTTTTTCAATAGCGCCTTTCATGCCTTTTTCACGCGGTGTAAGTTCAAACTCTGCACCATATATGCTCATTAGCTTCCTGCGCTCTATACTCATGCTTTCAGGCATAACCAGTATAATCCTGTAACCTTTAACCGCAGCTACAACTGCAAGCCCTATACCTGTATGGCCCGATGTAGGTTCAATAATAACACGGTCCGGTTTCAATAGGCCTTTAGCTTCCGCATCTTCAATCATTGCAAGCGCTATACGGTCTTTAATACTGTTACCGGGGTTATTGCGTTCCAGCTTTATCCATACATTACGCTCAGGGAACAAACGGCTTAGTTTAAGATGTGGCGTATTGCCTATGGTTTGTAAAATACTATTGGCTTTCATATTATTAGATTTTTATATTACAAAGTTTAAAGGTTCAGGAAATGTTTCCTTGGTTTTTACGGTTATCTCACTCTTGTGGTACACCAGCGAATTGGGTGGTACGGAGTGTGTAAGCCACACATTGCCCCCAATTACCGATCCATCCCCTATTACGGTTTTCCCTCCCAAAATGGTTGCGTTGGCATAAATAGTTACATTATTGCCAATGGTGGGATGGCGTTTACTATTCGTTTCGGCTTTACTTACGCTGAGCGCACCAAGCGTTACCCCCTGGTATATTTTTACATCGTCTCCTATCATCGATGTTTCGCCGATGACTATTCCGGTACCGTGGTCAATAAAAAAGCGTTCGCCAATCAACGCACCCGGATGAATATCAATTCCTGTTTTGCCGTGCACATACTCGCTCATCATTCTTGGCAATATGGGCACCTCATTTTCCCATAGTTCATGCGCCAGCCTGTGTATGGCTATAGCAAAAAATCCGGGATATGAAACCAGCACTTCACTACGTGACTTGGCAGCAGGGTCAAACTCAAAAACAGCTTTTAAATCATCTTCAAGTTTTTGATGAATAGAAACAACTTTATCTTTTAATTGTAAGATAAGTACATTTATTTTTTTATAATCAAAACCCGACAGAATCAGCAGCTCATTAAGTGTTTTTTCAAGTTCAGTTTGCTTACTAAGAAAATGATTATAATCGGCATATTCAGGGCCGATACAAAACAACCATTTAAATGTTTCTTCCAGCCAGTATTCAGTCTTGGCCCTGTCAGGCAAAATGCCCGATTTTAAATAATTTGAAGTATAAACAGGATGTTTCATGCAATTCAAAAATGATAAAACCCCTCACAAAGAGGGGCTGTTAAGCAAGACACTTAAGCTTAATTAAATCAATGATATATGCCAAAGTTATAAAAAAACATTTAATAGTCTATAAAAATAGTAGACTTATATTTTTACAAAACGTATTGTACCTATATTCATACATTTGCAAAAAATACCACCATGACCAAAGTACTCGTGATTGATAATTATGACAGTTTTACCTATAATCTTGTACACTATCTTGAAGACTGCAATTGCACTGTAACTGTATTACGCAATAGCGAGTTAACCCTTGACGATCCTGAAGAATTCGACAAGATCCTCCTCTCGCCCGGTCCGGGAATTCCATCGGAAGCCGGGCTCCTTTTAGATGTAATTCAGAAATACGCCCCAACCAAAAGCATACTGGGTATCTGCCTTGGGCAGCAGGCAATAGCCGAAGCTTTTGGCGGCAGCCTTATCAACCTCAACACTGTACATCACGGTGTATGTGCAACAATAAAAATCTCAGTTAGTAATGAGCCCCTTTTTTATAATCTACCAGAACAAATTGAGGTAGGGCGGTATCATTCCTGGAGTGTAAATCCTGATACTTTACCGGAAATTTTAGAAGTAACATCGGCGGATGAAAATGGTACTATTATGTCATTACGGCACCGTGTTTATGATGTAAGAGGAGTACAATTTCACCCTGAATCAGTACTTACGCCCCTTGGAAAGCAAATAATTCAAAACTGGATATAAGTTAAATAAATAGTTCATATAATGAAAAACAATTATTTGGATATAAACAAATTAAATACTTACCATAGAATTTACTTATAATAACTTATAGGTACATAGACATCATTTTTATATCAAATTGAATACTCATACAGCTTACTTTGTATATAAAATAACCCACATTAAATTTTGTACAAAAAGGACTTAAATTTCAAAACAGTATTACTTATGAATTCGAAATACAACTATTACAAAGTAACGCTTGAACATTTGAGCAACCCAAAAGGAACCGACCTGCATGAACCTGTACAGGTAATTTTTGACAACCATGATGACATCTTTAAAATAGTTGAAATACTAAAGGATAAAAATATTTTTAATGAAGCGGGAGAGTCAGCCGAGTTTGCCATAGGACTGAAGATGTTCAGTGAGGTAATGCTTCGCAATAAAGAAAATCCGTTATTTAAAGATTTAATACCGGCCTTTAAAGAGTTTATGAAAAAGCTGAAG
>JBQGDS010000325.1:0-4140 GCA_052039185.1 Flavobacterium sp. | reverse complement strand
TATTAATGCTTTTGCCAAACCATTCTGGCTTATAAATACGGCACGTGGTAAAAGTGTAGTAACCAAAGATCTTGCAGAAGCATTACAATCAGGCAAAATACTGGGTGCAGGGCTTGATGTGCTTGAATATGAAAAATCATCGTTTGAGCACCTGTTTATGGATGGCAATATACCTGAAGAGTTTCAATATCTTTTGGATTCTGACAATGTGCTGCTGACACCCCATATAGCAGGGTGGACTTTTGAAAGCCACGAAAAGCTATCGCAGGTAATTGTAGATAAAATTAAAGCGCTGTACTTATAGCCCTCGGGTTATACTTCTCCCTTTTCAGTAAGCTTTCGCTCCAGTTCTGCCTGGAATTCTTCCATCACAGGTTTTACTGTACTTTCCGGCAGGTCTGCAATACGGATATACATCAGGCCGTCAACCGCATTATTAAATAACGGGTCAACATTAAAGGCTATAACGCGCGCGTTTTGCTTAATGTATTTTTTGATCAGTACAGGTAGGCGCAGGCTTCCCGGTTCAATTTCCTCTATTATCTTGTCAAATTTATTAAGGTCAGCTTCCGCTTCGTTAAATACAAAATCCTTATCGGCATCCTTTAATTTTACCTTATATTCTTTTTTAGGGTGAACATACTGTGCAATGTATGGATCGTAGTAATTGGATTTCATGAATTCAATCATCAGCGACTTACTGAACTGCGAGAACTGGTTACTGATACTTACCCCGCCAATAAGAAATTTATGGTCAGGATAGCGCAGTGTGCAATGCACAATTCCCTTCCAAAGCAGGAATAAAGGCATTGGCTTCTGCTGGTAGTCTTTTATTATAAAAGCCCTTCCCATCTCAATGGATTTCGACATCATATCGTACAGCTCCGGCTCAAAGCGGAAAAGGTCATGCAGGTAAAAACCGTCTATGCCATGCTTTTTATAAATTTCGTTGCCAAGTCCCATACGGTAGGCTCCGGCAATGCATTTTGATTCTTCGTCCCACAGGAACATATGATGGTAATACTTGTCGTACTGGTCAAGGTCAAGTGAATTATTAGTGCCTTCACCCACCTCGCGGAATGTAATTTCACGCAGGCGGCCTATTTCGTGCAGTATGTTAGGGATCTTATCGGCCGATACAAGGAAAACCTCATAGTTTTTACTTTGCAGTAAGCGATAATCGCCTTTGCGAATAACTGCAAGTTCAGCTTCTATTTTATCCAGGTTGGCAGGCCTCGCAATTTCCTGCGGACCTTTGTCGCGCAGTTTCAGGTTCAGGCTTGCAGTATCAATAAGCTTGGTGTCCTTTTCATAAGGATTGGCCAGCATGTATGTTTTTTTTCTTAAAAATTCTGAATATCCCTCAATACTGTCATGCTCGTTCTGCTCACTAACCGATATCGGTTTTCCGATACGAACCCTTATCACGCGGTCTTTTTGCGTAAGAAGTTCCGATGGAAGTTTTGCCGTGCGTAATGTATCGCTTAGCTGTGAAAGGAAGTAGAATAATTTACTGTTCTTGGCATGAAAATAAATAGGTACAACAGGTACATTGGCTTTTTTAATAAGCTTTATAGCGCCTTCTTCCCATGGGCGGTCTACTATCAGTTTGCCATCCTTATACGTTGAAACCTCTCCGGCAGGAAAAATACCCAACGGCTTGTTTTCCTGCAGGTGGCGCAGTGCATCTTTTATGCCTGCAATGTTTGACTTAGCATCTTTATGGTTCTCAAAAGGATTTACCGGCATTATAAAGGGCTTGAGCGGCTCAATGCGGTGCAGTAAAAAGTTGGCAATAATTTTAAAGTTAGGCTCCCTTTCCAGCATAAGCTTCATAAGCAGTATACCATCAATCCCGCCCAGCGGATGGTTAGAAACAGTTATATAAGCCCCGTCCTTTGGCAGTCTTTTTAAGTCTTCTTCAGGTATTTCAAATTTTATCTGGAATTCATTAAGTATCTGTTCCAGAAATTCTACTCCCTGTAAATGCTTATTTCGGTTGTATATTTTATTAAGTGTTGCAATTTTAAGGACTTTCATCAGCAGCCAGCCGGAGAATACCCCTAAAACCCCATATTTATCGGTCTTTATTGCTTTTGCAACTTCTTTCGCAGTAACTATGCTCATCTACATTGGTGTGTTTTCGGGCAAAAAAACAAAGATAACAATTCTAATGAAACGTTAAAGAAGTTTAGCATAATCAGCCTGTATTATTGATAAATAATCTATATTGCTGTTAATAAAACAGTTTTACTCGCTCATTATCGTATGGATTTTTATTTTTAGCTTTTTTGGCTACATTTGGGCATCAATATTTGTGAATGAAAATTATATCCTACAACGTAAATGGCATTCGTGCCGCCTTTAATAAGGGTTTTATAGAATGGCTTAAACAGGCCGATCCTGATATTATCTGCCTTCAGGAAACCAAAGCCATGCAGGAGCAGGTAGCTGTCCAGGAAATTGTAGATGCAGGCTACCCATACCATTACTGGTTCTCTGCACAAAAAAAAGGATATAGCGGGGTAGCAATACTTTCAAAACATAAGCCGGAAAACGTTGTTTATGGCACAGGTATTGAGCATATGGATGACGAGGGCCGTAACCTGAGGCTGGATTTTAAGGATTTTAGCGTAATGAGCCTTTACCTGCCTTCGGGTACCAACCTTGCAAGGCATGAGTATAAATTTCGCTATATGGATGAGTTTGCTGCTTATATTACATTACTTAAGCAGGATATACCCAACCTTATAATATGCGGTGATTATAACATTTGCCACCAGGCCATAGATATACATGACCCTGTTCGTAATGCCAAGGTTTCCGGGTTTCTGCCTAATGAAAGGGAATGGCTTACAGGGTTTATGAATAATGGTTTTGTAGATAGTTTCAGCCATTTTAATAAAGACCCGCATCAATATACATGGTGGAGCAACTTTGGCAATGCCCGCGCCAATAATAAGGGTTGGAGGATTGATTATGCTATGGTGAGCGAGCCATTGCGCGACAGGCTGACCCGTGCAGTGATACTGCCGGAGGCCAGGCACAGCGACCATTGCCCTATAATGATTGAATTTGAATAATAACCAATAAGACAAACAAAAATGATTAAAAGAGTTTCAGCCGGATTACTTGCCCTGGCGCTCACCACCTCGTGTGTGTCATCTAAAGTATACAAAGACCTTGAAAATAAGTATGCCGACCTGAAAAAGGAGAACCGCACACTTGCTGATGAAAACGGCGTACTGACGAAAGACAAGAACCAGCTTGACCTGCAGGTGAAAGACCTACAGGCGAAACTGGATAAGCTTAAGGCTGAAAGAGATAAGCTGGCTACCGACTATGCCGCTACCAAAAGTAACCTTGACAACCTGAAATCATCTTACAGCGCACTGGAAAAAAACAGTAGCGATGCGCTTGACAGTAACCTGAAAAAAAATCGTGAGCTGCTTGCCCAGCTTGAGGCAAAAGAAAAAGCGCTCGCAGCCGAGCAGGACAGGCTGAATAAACTTAAGGCAGAGCTGCAAAGCCGTTCGGCACGTGTTGACGAACTTGAGGGCATGATTGCTGCTAAGGAAGCCAGCATGAAAGCGCTGAAAGATAAGCTGTCTAAGGCTCTGAACAGCTTTGAAGGGAAAGGTCTTACCGTTGAGCAGAAGAATGGCAAAGTATATGTATCAATGGAAAATAAGCTGCTTTTCGGGTCAGGAAGCTGGTCAGTAGGCACAGAAGGTAAAAAAGCTGTAGTGGAAGTAGGTAAAGTGCTTGCCGAAAATCCGGATATATCAGTATTGATTGAAGGACATACCGATAATGTTCCTTATGGAGGTACAGGCCCGATTGCCGATAACTGGGACCTTTCTACCAAAAGGGCTACCGCTATTGTAACCATACTAAGGGAAAACAAAGGCATTAACCCGCAAAACCTTACTGCTGCCGGCAGGAGCGAATTTGCACCGGTTACAGGTAACGAAACCGCCGAAGGCAAATCAAAGAACAGGAGGATTGAAATTATCCTTACTCCTAAACTTGATGAGCTTTCCAAAATGCTTAACGAGATTTAATAAATAAAAATCCCCTGCAATAGCAGGGGATTTTTTATTTTGTTTTGGATTTTGACAATCGATACAATATATCTTT
>JBQGDS010000324.1:0-3572 GCA_052039185.1 Flavobacterium sp. | reverse complement strand
TGATACCAGGTTTGATTTTCCTTTGTATGAATACACGTCGCCCAGGCGATAGTTGTAACCCGCACCAAGGTTGTTGTACCCAAAAAGGTCGGTCTCGAAACCGCTGCGCTGTGCACCAAAGCCTTCATAAACATTCTGAAGGTATGAATATCCTGCAAGCAGGTTTACACGATGCCTTCCAAACTCTTTATTGTAGCTCAGGTAAGCTTCAATTTGTGCAACTGTATAATCAGCATACGTTCTTTGTGCATAGCCTTTTTCAGTACGGCCTTCCAATATAGCGTAGGTAGGCTTGTATGTACCGCCTTTCATTGCATTATGCTCTAATGATGTGTTAACCACACCCTGCAATCCGTCGAACAGGTTTACTTCGGTTTTAAAATAGCCTAATAGCCTGTTACGCTCATTTTTTACGGTCCTGTTAGTTAGTATCTCAACAGGGTTTTCGTATAATGTACCACCCACAAGGGTAAAGTTGCCGTTACCGTCCCGCACCGGGATGGTTGGGTTAAGATTGTAGGCGCGTTCAAAAATCCTGTAATCAAGCGGACTCCACTTATCAACATTGGCAAAAAGCCCAATGTCAAATTTTATCTTTTTATCAAGGGCATACTGGTAGTTGCTTACATTTGCACTAAGCCTCTCAAGGCCTGTAGTCCTTATAACACCTTCGTTATTAAGGTAGCTTATTGAAGCACGAAGCCCATTGTTCTCATTACCCGATGTTATACTAAGCGTATGGCTTTGTGTAAAAGCCTGCTGCTCCAGTTCTTTCTGCCAGTCGGTGTTTCCGCCGTAATCAACAGCATCGGTCCTGTTATTCTCACGTACATAAGCCCTCCACTGGTCAGCCGAAAGAAGATCCAGATGGCTCGCTGCGCTTGCTATGCCTGTAAAACCGTTATACGTAATATTAAAGCCTTTTGAACCGCTTTTTGTAGTAATGATGATAACACCATTAGCTCCCCTTGAACCGTAAATAGCTGTAGCAGAAGCATCTTTTAAAACATCAATTGACTTAATATCACCGGGCTGTACTATGTTAATATCAACACCCGGAATACCGTCAACCACTATAAGCGGGCTGTTGCTTGCCGTTAATGATGTACCGCCCCTAAGGCGTAACGAACCTCCTGCGCTTGGGTCACCCGTACCTTTAAATACGTTAAGGCCCGCTACCCTGCCCTGAAGCACCATCTCGGTTGATGTTATGTTACCCTTTACAAGGTCTTTTTCTCCCACGGTTGAAATGGAACCTGTAAGGTCTGACCTGCGCATTGTACCGTAACCTACTGATACTATCTCTACAGCATCAATAGTATTTTCAGAATCAGCAAGGTTTACGTTAAGCGTATCTGGTGTTGACTGGCTTACAGGAATGTTTTGTGTAACAAACCCCATGTACGAAATAACAAGTGTGCTTCCGTTAGCTACCTCAATAGCATACTTACCGTCCATATCGGTTGAAATGGCATTGGTAGTACCTGCTTCCATAACTGTTGCACCCGGCAGTGACTGCCCTGTATTATCATATACTGTTCCTGATATAAGCCTTTTGCCCTGGGCATAAGCCCCTGTTGTGCACAAAAGCATCAGTAACATGAATACAAGCGGTGTGCAGACTCTTTTGGCAAGAGCCGTATATGTATACTTTTTATCCATTTGTTTATTGGTCTTAGTGAATATTAGTCAGTTGTTTTAAACTGTATATCAGTATCGGTAATAACCCTGTTTGTGTTATCCTTTACCAGTATATGTATCTGGTTTACATTTTCATTTTGTAATTCTGACACCAGGTTGATGAAACCCCTGATTTCGGCAGTACCACCCATAAATTCTCCGGTAAGCACCGTAGTACCTGCAGTTACAGTATAAATAAGCTTGTTAACCCCCGGTTCATTATTTTTACGTATAATACCTAAAAAGTCTTTTTTAGTAAGCTGGCGCGGGAAAAACATAAACTCCGGTGGCGGTGGAGGAATAAACTCACCCGCATAAAGCACCTGGTCAGGCGATGTAGCAGCCCAGTCATCTTTAACCATAAGGAAAACCATATTTTCCATTACAAAACCTTCCGGTATGTCCGGATAATACTGATCAGGTATCAGGTCCATTTTATAGAAACCGTTACCCAGATTTTTCAACTTGGTTTTTGTTACTATCTCAGGAAGCCACGCCTGGTATTCCTGTTTTACTGCCCACGCATTAAGCCCGCTGTGGAAATGTACGCTTGATGCGCCTTCAAAACCCGGTACCAGGTTAGAGTTGAACAGTATACTAACTCCCTTATTAATTGTAGGTTGTGTAGGGTATGAACGTATAACCTGATTGGCAGTATAGAACGATGAAAAATCGGTATAATTTATCTGCGCTACACCAGATTGTTTTGTACCTGTTTTGGTTTTAAGCCTGAACCAAAAGCCTGCACTCGCAGCAATGGCTTCGGGAGTCATATTAAAATAGGCAGTTGGCGTAAGCGTAAAGCTCCATATCATGTTGCCTTCGTTAGTAAGTTTCGCAAATTCAGATGAGTTTTCCCAGTTGCCTGCATCCGGCTCAGACGGAGACCATATCCATAGGTATATCTCCTCATTAATATCAAAAGTGGTAGTACTAAGGTCAAAATACCATGTTACCTGTTCATCATATTTATATACCACAGGATGAGATGATACCGGCCCTACCGACCCTACTTCCTGTTGTGCCATAAGTAAAGCAGGCAACAGCAATAAAGCAGGCAGTATAATGTGTAATAGTCTTTTCATAGTAAGTTAGTTTGTTGCATTTACTTTAAATACGTAAGATACGAATGGTGTTCCGCCCGATGTCCTTACCAGCTGGAACTCCATTTCATTAGTACTTCCAGGTACACCCGTAAGGCGCAGCTCATCAACTTTTTGCGTTTTTTGTGCATCACTGTACAGATATATACGAATAGCCTCGCCTGTAGTTTGCTGAAAAGCCGAGCTTAATGACCAGTAGCCTGTAAGCTGGAAAAGCGGCGGTACATTGCCCAGCACCTCATAAGTAGTAGGCTGGTTGTGGTCATCTACATTAAACCTGATTTTAAACGTGTCATAATTAAACAGTGTACTAAGGTTTTGCTCATTAGGCTGAAGATTATTCGCCTTAGCATAATCATCCACCATTTTCAGGTTCATCAGAGACCACTCGCCGTCTATTTTTTCATATAGCGAAATTGGCTCTGTGAAACTCCCGTCATCAGTTTCGTTACAGCCTATTGCCATGAAGCCAATAGCAGCTGCCAAACAGATAATTTTACGTTTCATACGTTAGTGTGTTAGTTAATAAATAATAAGGTTTGGGTTTTCTAAAAGCGAAGCTACCTGTTAAAAATATCTAAAAAAAAATATCCATTAAAAATCAAGACACTATAACGTTTTAAAAAACATTAAAACACTGACTATTAATAATTTCAAATTATAGTAAATCAAGAAAAATCAAGAAAATATTTAGATTTATCAACCTTGATTTTTACAAATCATCAATGTGTAAATAATAATTTTTCTTACTGTTTTTTTTACATTTAATACCTCTAAATACAATTTATT
>JBQGDS010000323.1:0-2399 GCA_052039185.1 Flavobacterium sp. | reverse complement strand
GGGATTTGCCTTATTTACATATGCCTGCATGGTTACAAGTCCTCCCTGACTGTGCCCTAAAAAACCTATTCTTTTATTAGTAAGTGTTTTATTTCTGCGTAATATTTTAAGGCATGACTGCAGTTCATCTGCCATATTGCTAACAGTATAGTTTGCCGTATTAAATGTGCCTTGTGATTTACCCAGCCCTCTTTCGTCATACCTGTACACGGCGGTTTTACTTTTAAGCAAAGCTTCTGTAAGCTTATAATGGCTGTTGCGCGTATCTGCCCCTGAACCGGGTACAATAATTACAACCTTATCAAAAACTTCAGGATATAGTAATGTACCCGATAATGTGATACTGTCTTTTTTTACTGCGGTTTTAAATGTAATCTCCCGGCTATATATTCCTGCCAGCGACACAGGTTTTTCATAATCATATATTTCCTGGGCTGAAAGCATAAAAGAACAGAATAAAAATAAAACACTAAAGAGATTTTGATTTGACATAATAAATTGGTTTGGTTTACTAAAATAACCACAAATTGCACTATTTATTGTAAGAAAAAAGCCTCTGCTGGTGCAAAGGCTTTTTTAATATTATCAACCATTGGTTTTAACCCTGATGTTCAATTTTCTTGTAGGCTTCAATTACTTTTTTCACAAGGCGGTGGCGTACCACATCTTTATCATCAAGATATATAATCCCAATGCCCTCTACATCTTTCAAAATAAGTAAAGCTTCCTTGAGTCCGGATGTAGTACTTCGCGGAAGGTCAATCTGTCCCGGGTCGCCTGTAATCATGAATTTAGCATTTTTACCCATACGGGTCAGGAACATTTTCATTTGGGAATGGGTAGTGTTCTGGGCTTCATCCAGTATTACAAAAGCGTTATCAAGCGTTCGCCCGCGCATAAAAGCAAGTGGTGCAATTTGTATAATGCCTTTCAGTATATAGTCTTCCAGTTTTTCCGGCGGCAGCATGTCGCGTAATGCATCATATAAGGGCTGCATGTACGGATCCAGCTTTTCCTTCATATCTCCGGGAAGGAAACCCAGGTTCTCCCCCGCCTCCACTGCCGGACGTGTAAGTATAATACGCTTTACTTGTTTCTCTTTTAATGCCCTTACAGCCAATGCCACACCAGTATAGGTTTTACCTGTACCCGCAGGCCCTACGGCAAAAACCATATCATTCTTGCCCATATAATCTACCAGCTTTTGCTGATTGGGAGTCATTGCTTTAATAAGCTTGCCTCCCAGCCCGTGCACCAGTATTTTATCGTCAGGGTTCATCTGTTATACATTACTGTCGCTTTGTATTACCCTTTCAATAACATTATCATCAATATTATTATAACGGGTAAAATGGAGCATCAGCCTTTTAAAGCGGATTTCGAACTCATCCAGTATCTCTTTTTCACCAAAAGCTTTTAAAGTTGTGCCGCGTGCAACAATTTTAAGCTTGGGATAATATTTTTTAATTGTTTCAAGATGTGAATCCTGCGCTCCCCAAAAATCTTTAGGGGCAATGTCTGTAAGTTCAATCGTCCTTTCGTTCAAGTGCGGTAGTATTTTAATTAAGAATGATAGCTATATAATTATTAGCTTTGCATTCAAATTTAGTGAAATTTTAAAATCGCTTACTAAAACTTTTGCACAATTTTATGTCAATAATTACCCTTACAACCGACTTCGGGCTGCGCGACCATTTTGTGGGCGCACTTAAGGGTAAAATACTCTCTGAATACCGCGAGGCTACAATTGTTGACATATCGCACGATATAGACCTGTTCAATATTTCAGAAGCAAGTTATATTATCGGCGCTGCCTACAGCAGTTTCCCTAAGGGCACAGTACACCTTATAGGAGTAGATTGTGAACTTACCAAAGAGAGCCGCCATATTGCCATGCAGTGGAACGACCACTATTTTATATGTGCCGATAATGGCATATTGAGCATACTGACACAAAAAATTGTCCCGCAAAAAGTTGTTGAGATAAATATACATGACCGCCTCCCCGCAGAATGTGCAGACCTAGACGTGTTTGTTACTGTAGCCTGCCACCTTGCCAAAGGAGGGTTGCTGAATGTAATAGGAAAAGAAATCACTGAGATTAAAGAGGCCAACGAGCTGCAGGCAGTACCGGCATCAGACAAATCTTCAATAAAGGGTTATGTAGTATATATTGACCATTTTGGTAACTGTGTAACCAATATAAGCCGCAAAATGGTTAAAGAAACCGGAAAAGGCCGCGACTTTGAAATTACATTCAGCAATAAGAATGTAAAAGCTATTAAAAACGGTTATTCTGACTGGACTATAAACGAACGTTTTTCGTTAAAAGATTACGAGGGCGAAAAACTCGCACTGTTTAACGAGGCCGGCTTCCTGGAAATAGCTATATACCGCAG
>JBQGDS010000322.1:0-3679 GCA_052039185.1 Flavobacterium sp. | reverse complement strand
TTGCCTTATCAGTAGCCACCAGCTTGCCTGAATTTCTTTCCTTGTATGATTCTGTCCTTAAGTTAAGTATGGTAAGCTTTGATGCTTTTTCAACCGTTTTGGTCAGGTTATCATTCTGGTTTACTAAAGTATCGTTATACCTTCTTGATTCATCAAGCATATTACGTGTGCTGTCACGCTCCACTGTCAGGGTTTCGTTTTCGCCTTTCAGCCTTTTGTTTTCAGCCATCAATTTATCCATATCGCCTTTCAGCTTCAGATAATCCCTCTTATAACGGCTAAGCGAAGCTACATCTCCTTTTGATTTTTCCACTTCGGCAATAAGCTGCTCTATTTTAGCGCGCTCTGCTTCCAGTTCGCCTTTAAGTCCTGAGTTCTCGGCTATGGCAGTATCATAACTTGCTTTAGCTGCTTTTAAGTCATTTAATAATGTTTCTTTTTCCGACACTAATGTTTTCTCAGTCTGCTCATTATCAGTACTCATCTTGTACATATAGGCTAAACTTCCTACCAAAAGGATAGACAAAACGATAATAATTGCTTTTAAACTTGAGTTACTTTTTTGTTGTTCCATTGTAAGATATTTTTTTCAAATGTATTGATAAATTTAAATTAGGGTAAGGTTTTAACGTAATTTTTAGATGATTTTAATATTTTTGAAGCCTATTAAAAAGCTATGGAAAACATCATTAGGTTCTCTGAAAATGATCTCCTGAAATACACCTCGCAACGTAGTGGTGAGATAAAATTTGGTGAACGCATACACCTGTTACCAAAAGATACTGAAATTGCAGACGGGCTGAAAGAGAGCGAGGCCGACTTTATAATTGTAGGTATTCCTGAAGATATAGGTGTGCGTGCCAACTTCGGTCGTCCCGGTACGGCATCGGCATGGGAAAGTGCCGTAAAGAGCCTTGTGAACCTGCAGCACAATAAATTTTGCAAAGGAAGCAGGATGATGATACTGGGGCAGGTAAATGTAACCGGGGCAATGGAGCAGGCTGCCACACTGGACGCCACCGAGAAAGACGACCGTAAAAAGCTATCAGCCCTTGTAGAAACCATTGATAAAGAAGTGGCACATATTATATGCAAAATAATAGCCGCCGGAAAAATTCCTATTGTAATTGGCGGTGGCCACAACAACTCTTATGGCAATATAAAAGGGGCCGCTCTGGCCTATGGTAAGCCAATTAATGCTGTTAACTTTGATGCCCATACTGATTTCCGTGCGCTTGAAGGACGTCACAGCGGGAACGGATTCAGTTATGCTTATGAAGAAGGTTTCCTTGATAACTACTTTATTTTCGGGCTGCACGAAAGCTATACGTCTAAAACCGTACTGGAAACTATAAAAAAACATTCGGAGCACATTAAGTACAATACTTATGAGGAAATAAGCGTGAGGCGCGAAAAAAGTTTCTCGGCTGAAATGTATCATGCCCTTGAGTTTGTAAACGAAGTGCCTTTTGGCAGTGAGATGGATCTTGATGCTATAGTAAATACAGCAAGCAGCGCTATAACACCCAGCGGTTTCAGTGTTGAGAAAGCCCGCCAGTTCATGCACTTTTTTGGGAAAGATGAAAATGCAGCCTACCTGCACATTTGCGAAGGCGCTCCCGATCTTGACAATGAAAAGAACAGCCATGTTACCGGCAAGCTTATTGCTTACCTTATAACCGACTTTATTAAAGCCAGGCAGGAATCATTGAAATAAATAGCTTAAATTTTAAAAGCCTATCTTTGCACTGCCTTTGCAACTCCGCAACAGGCAAATCGTTTTATGATGAAATTTGAAGAACTTAATTTATCCCGCAACATACAACAGGCGCTTACTGATGAGGGTTATGAAAATCCTACCCCTATACAGCAGCAGGCTATACCTGTAATACTTGATGGAAGCGACCTTGTGGGATGCGCACAAACCGGTACCGGAAAAACGGCAGCTTTTGCCATACCTATACTTAACTCGCTGCACCGCATAGTAGGATCGGCAAAAAAAGTAAAATATATACGCACGCTTGTAATTACACCCACGCGTGAACTTGCCCTGCAGATAGGCGAAAGCTTTGATACCTATGGTAGATATACCAACGTAAGGCAGCTTACTATTTTTGGCGGTGTAAACCAGATATCGCAGGTTGACAGGCTTAAAAAAGGTGTGGATGTACTTATTGCCACACCGGGAAGGTTGCTTGACCTGCACAAGCAGGGATTTATCAATCTTGACCACCTGCACCATCTTGTGCTTGACGAAGCCGACCAGATGCTGGACATGGGCTTTATAAATGATGTACGGAAAATAATTAAGCTTACGCCTGATAACAGGCAGACACTTTTATTCTCAGCTACCATGCCTATGGCTATACGTGAGCTGGCTGACACTTTCCTTACTGACCCTAAATATGTAGCGGTAGCTCCGGTATCATCAACTGCCGAAAGGGTTAAGCAGCAACTGTACCATGTTGACAAAGGTGACAAGCGTAAACTGCTTTACCATCTTATACGTAACGAAAACCTGAGTAACGTGCTTGTATTTACACGCACCAAGCATGGGGCTGACAATGTGGTAAAGGCATTAAAGAAAAACGGCATACACGCTGAAGCCATACATGGCGACAAATCGCAAAATGCAAGGGTACGCGTACTTGAAGGTTTTAAAAATAAAGAAGTATCGGTATTGGTAGCAACTGATATTGCTGCCCGTGGCATTGATATTGAAAGCCTTCCGTATGTAATAAACTTTGACCTGCCTAATATTCCTGAAACCTATGTGCACCGTATAGGCCGTACAGGAAGAGCCGGTAACGAAGGGCTTGCTATTTCGTTTTGCAGTAAAGATGAGCTGCCTTACCTTAAAGATATAGAAAAGCTGATACGCCTTAAGATAAAAGTAATTGAAGGGCATCCTTATCCGTACAGTGAGGAAGCTACAAAACCTGCAGAACAGAAAAAACCTGACTGAAGGAACAAAAATAAGAACAAGAACAACTCCCGTAAGTCGGAAGCCTATAAAAAAAATAAGAAGCGTTGGTACTAAACCAACGCTTTTTTTAGTTTTTATACTACTTTTACAATTTAAGAAACTTACCTTTTTATGAAGAAATTAGTGTTGCTTGTCCTGCTTGTTTCCTTTGGCATATCTGCACAAACAAAAAAGAACACACAGGCTCCTAAAAACAAAACGGCTACTGAGGCAAAGGAAAATACTGCTGCAAAAGAAAGTGACTGGGATGCATTGGACAAAACCTTTATACAGCTTATAGATGCACTTGTAAAAGGTGACAGGGCAAAATTTGAATCGCTGAGTATTAAAGAAGTAGACTGTGTAGACTGTGTGGGCCCTACCGAGGTATCATCAGAAGGTGCATTTGTGCCATCAGGATTTTTCTTTGCAGTGATAGGCAAAAAGTTTACCGAGTCGCCGGTGTATAAAGCAATGGCAGCAAAAGGCTATTCTTTCAGTTCAATTGTAGTAAAAGATTTCAAACCAAGAGTAATGCCACGCGATTATCCTAAAGACCTTAAGCTTTATGAAGTTTGGGTGGAAACCTATAAGCCGGGTGAATTTTCCAAAACACATAAAGGTACAAGCCATTCGTTCCGCTTTGTAAAAGTGAATGGCAAGTTCAGGTTTTACGGCTTAACGTCTATTCCATAATTTCATTTTCACTTACAG
>JBQGDS010000321.1:0-3447 GCA_052039185.1 Flavobacterium sp. | reverse complement strand
CTGCATTTGTGCAGTTCCATAAAAGTGGATACAGAGAAGACATAAATGTTTGCAATCAGGTTCTTAGTCTCGGCATTACCATTTGCCAGCAGCTGTTCAGCCACGCCAAGGCACCTTTTTGCCCTTGGTATGTTGCCCTTGCGGATAAGGTTCTTGGTAATTTCTGCGAACTGTACCGCCTTGGCAGATGCAGATTTGACATGGTTTCTCATTATGAAAAGATTTTACGTTTTGATCCATAATAGCCAAAAGCGATGCCATGCCAGGTTTGGAATATATAAGACACAATAAATCAATTACATAGGTGTTATTCTGCAATAGTGCCAAATAAAAAACCCTATCAAAATGATAGGGTTGGCATCTCAAAATGAGAAGATAATTTTATGTAGTTAATTGATATTCGTCCATCTTACGATAGAGTGTAGCTACCCCGATGTTAAGGAGCCGGGCGGTTTCTGCCTTATTGCCACCGGTATAGTTAAGTACCTTTTGGATATGAAGCTTTTCGACGGAGGCCATCGAAAAAGCTGAAAGCGTGCCCGTCGGCTGTTGTGAGGATGCCTGTATCCGCAGTTCCGCAGGCAGGCTGTCGGGTGTTAGTACACCCGAGTTTTCTAGAATAACGCTGCGCTCCAGTATATTCTTAAGTTCCCTTATGTTTCCGGGCCACTGGTGCGCTTTTAAGATGTGTAACGCTTCCTTGGAGATGGTTATAATATTCTTGTTGGTTTTTTTGCTGAAGATGCTTAAAAAATGCAAAGCGAGTGCCTCGATGTCCTTTGACCGTTCACGCAACGGCGGTAACTGGATCTTAAAGGTAGAAAGCCGATAAAATAAGTCTTCCCTGAACCTCCCGGCTTCAATTTCTTTTTGAAAGTCTCGATTTGTAGCGGCAACGACCCTGACGTCTACTTTGGTGGCCTTATTGCTGCCGATTTTTATGAATTCGCCGTTTTCGAGTACACGCAGCAATTTTGCCTGCAAATCGAAAGGGAGCTCGCCCACTTCGTCCAAAAATATAGTACCCTTATTAGCCTCTTCGAACAGTCCCGGCTTATCCTTTAGCGCGCCGGTAAATGCCCCCGCCATATGCCCAAACATTTCGCTCTCGAGGAGGTCATGGCTGAATGCAGAGCAATTGACGGCCACAAAATTTTCATTCTTACGCGGACTGCCCTGATGGATAGCGTTAGCGAACACCTCTTTCCCCGTACCGGTTTCACCGGTCAGAAGCACCGTGGTATCAGTAGGAGCAACCTTAGTGGCAAGATCAATAGCATCTGTGATGCTCCTTGACTGCCCGATAATGCCGCTGAAGGAATACTTTTTATTAAGCTGCGCTGAGAGGCTTTCTACACGTTTTTGGAGGCTACTTTTCTCAAGGGCACGGTGGATTAGTGGGATAATCTTGTTGTTGTCATCGCCTTTGGTGATGTAGTCGAAAGCGCCGTTTTTTATAGCCATTACGCCATCTGGGATATTGCCGTATGCAGTCAGCAGTATGATTTCCACATGGGGATACTGTTCCTTTATGGTAAAGGTCAGGTCAACGCCGCTACCGTCAGGGAGCTTTACATCGCACAGCACCACATCAATAATATGCTGCTCAAGAATCTTGAGTCCCGACCGGCAATTGCCGGCTTCGAAGATTTCAAAGCCCTCAAGCTTAAGTATCCTGGCTATAAGGCTTCTAAGCTTTTCTTCATCATCTATTACAAGTATTTTTTTCACAGGATAGTTTTAAGCAAAGTTAATTCATTTGGGGTATAGCGTTAGTGTTAAATTAAAATCCTTTATGTTAGGATGACATTGTCCTATTCGCTTATTATTTTCATGACTCCTCCAAATGCCATAGCAAAAACAAAAGCCAGTAGCATAATGTGCGCAGAGGTAAATTTAGACTTTAGGCGGGCAAGTTTTCGAAGGTATTGCATTCTGTGGGATGCAGTTCGTTGTCGGGTTTCCTCGGCTATCCACTTTTTTATTTCATTTCTTCCATTGTAGGTTTCCCGTCATCATAAACTATAGCCGTTTCAGAAAAACATTCGGCATATGCAGCACTGTCAAAGTTATTTTGCGCTGTCACTAAATCGGTTATCACTTTTGGTAAGTTCACGTTATTTTCTTTTAGGTCATTAAACAGTTGGCACGGTTCCGCCGTCAATAACAAATTCAGTTCCTGTCAGGTAAGTGGCTCTTGGTGATACAAGAAAGCCAACTAATTCAGCTACCTCTTCAGGTTCTGCAGGCCTGCCATAAGGTATCCCGCCTAATGCATCCATAACGCTTTTCCGGGCCTGTTCAATAGTGCTGTTTGAGTTTCTTGCAATTTCACCCAGCCATGCCCCCGACGCTGTAGTGTTTATCCATCCTGGAGAAACCGTTAATACGCGCACACCGTTTGGTGCAACTTCATTTGATAAGCTTTTGCTATAGTTTCGCAGTCCTGCTTTTGAGGCAGCATAGGGCAAAGTGGATTCGTAGAGTGGCAGCTTACCCTGAATTGAGGCGATATGAATTATTACACCGTCTTTTCGGTCAATCATTTGTGGTAAAAATCCCCTGTCTAAACGTATAGGAGCAAGTAAATTAGCCTGTAAGGTTGATATCCAGTCCTCATCCGTCAGTACGGAAAAACCTCCTGCCGGTGTTGTTGATGAGCCAAGATTATTCACAAGGATATCCAGTCTGCCGTAAGTTGAAAGTATTTCACTAACAACTTTTTGTGATCCTTCAGGTGTGCTTAAATCTGCCCCAATAAAATGTAAGTTGCTGTTTTCTTTTTCCGGCGCTTTCCGGGCGCTAATTATTACCGTTGCACCTGCTTGCGCGAGTCGTTCTGCAATTGCTTTTCCTGCTCCTTTAGTACCTCCTGTTACTAATGCAATTTTACCTGATAATTCATTTTGATAATTCATATTATAATCTCTTTTAAGTTTCTTTGTACAAATCTCGGTAGTACGTTAATTCCTCACAAGTACGGGGTTACGATTCATATAGGGACAAATTTTTCCCCTATTGCACAAATTGGTATATACATTTAAATTTGTAATATGTATGAAAGGAAAACAATACCAAACCTTAATTGCGGTCTTGACCTTATAGGTGAAGTACTGTATGGCAAATGGAAGATACGATTGCTTTGGTTTATTGACCAGGGGCATAAGCGCCCGAGCGAATTGCAGCGAAAAATACCTGATGCTTCGCGCAGGGTATTAAATATGCAGCTGAAGGAGTTAGAAGGGCATGAGCTTGTGTCAAAAGTAATATACCCTGTTGTTCCTCCAAAAGTTGAATATAGCCTGACAGATTTTGGAAAAACACTAATTCCTGTAATTTCTGCTATAGGAATGTGGGGGGATGAGCATGAAGAGCGGTTAAGAGCACTTATTTTAAAACGATTAGAGTAATATTCTAAACAGTAAGTGAATATTTACAGCTTTTCAA
>JBQGDS010000320.1:0-7999 GCA_052039185.1 Flavobacterium sp. | reverse complement strand
AGAAACACTTATGAATAATTACAGGATAAGTGATGCAGCAATTATTGACTTAGATAAAATATGGCTTTACACTTTGGAAACATGGTCTGCTGATCAAGCTGACAGGTATTATAATTTGCTGATTGAAGAAATAAAATACATTGCAAAAGATTTTGAAAGTGGCAAAAATATGGATCATATTAAACCCGGATATCGTGCTGCAAAAGTAAAATCACATATCATATTCTACAGAAAAGCTGATGATGCTATCGTCGAGATAATTAGGATATTACACCAGATGATGGATATCCCAAATCGACTGAAATAAAAAAAGCAGGCCTGTAAGCCGGATTCTGTCCTCTCGTTATAAGAAGCCTTATCATTTATCTAGCCCTGCCATTACTGGCTCGGGTCAATCTGCCTACCCCCCGGCATCGGGCGGGCCGCCCTACATATAGCCGGTATACATGGCATTTCACCGCATAGAGTTTACCTGGTTTCACTACAGCATTACCTGTACATACTTTCTGTTGCACTTGTCCTCCCCCGCCTAAACGGAGTGACGGGCATTACCCGCTATGCTGCCCTATGGTGTCCGGACTTTCCTCCCTCTTGTTAAAGACGGCGATAAGGCGGCCTGCTTTTGGAGGGCAAAAATACTATTTTATATGCTAAGTCACAGTATTCAGTCGCAGTTTTCAATTAATCCTTGTATCTGAGTAATGCGACTGTGACTGAAAACTCTTACAGCAATGTTTAACATTTCGTTGGCAGCGGCAAAATACCATAAGTTGTAATTTTAATACAGTAATAAATCACTACCATTAAAACTAACTATCATGGACAGACAAATGTATCACTACGCAACGGTTTCAAAGGCTTTGCAGGACCTTGCGGACAAAGGCTTTACAACGGATTTTAATATTGAAGAAGACCGTATTACCCAAAACCCGGATGAATTTACTATTGAGCATATTTATCGCTACGAAGGTGAAAGTGACCCGGGCGATGAGGCCACTGTGTACGGTATAATATCAAAAAAAGGAGAAAAAGGCGTATATGTAGCCGGAGCTTCATCTGAGAACGGCGCAGCACGCACATTACATGAAATAAGCATAAGAGGCAGGGCATAATAAATGAAAAGGCTCCAGAAAAAACTCGAAAAAATAGGGAGCGATCCTAAAGTAACTGCTAAGGCCGTTGGCTTGCGCTATTCATTACAGTCTGATAAAGGCTATTACAGAAAGCGGAAAGCCAACGGTTTTTCGTATATAAATGAAACAGGCCATACTGTAAGAGACAAAGCGGTTTTAGAGCGGATAAAAAAACTGGTTATTCCGCCTGCATGGGAAAACGTATGGATATCGCCATATGAAAACGGGCATCTGCAGGTTACAGGAACCGATGCACGTGGACGGAAGCAATACCGCTATCATCCTGAATGGAATAAAATCCGCAACCAGAGTAAGTTTTACAGGTTGAGGCGATTCGCACTTGCACTTCCGCAAATTCGCAATCATGTAGATAAAGACCTGAATAAGCAGGGACTACCCTATGAAAAAGTTGTAGCTCTTGTGGTACGGCTTATTGAGCTGACTAACATTCGTATAGGCAATGATGCGTATAAAAAGCTGTATGGTTCATTCGGGCTGACAACCCTGCGCGATAAGCATGTGAAATTTGACGGCGCAACCGTAACATTTGACTTTGTTGGTAAAAAAGGTGTAAAACATAAAATAAAATTGCAAAGCCGCAAGATGGCCAACCTGGTAAAAAAATGCAAGGACATACCGGGACAGGAACTTTTTCAATACTATGACAGCGAAGGAAAAAGGCACACTATAGGCTCAGGTGATGTGAATAGCTACATTAAGGAAATTACAGGAGAAGATTTTACAGCTAAAGATTTCAGGGCATGGGCAGGCAGCCTGAATGCCTTATGTGCTTTTAATGAGCTTGGTAAACATACCAGTGAAACCGACTGTAAACGAAAGATAGTGAATGTACTGGATTCGGTAGCATCTAAACTTGGCAATACGCGTACTGTATGCAAAAAATATTATGTACACCCTACTGTAATTGCATCCTACGAAAAAGGATCACTTTGGAATTATGACATTGCAGCCAAAGTTGGCGGTGGAGAGCTTAACTCACAGGAGAAAGCATTGCTTGATCTTTTATGTAACGAAAACATTGCTGAAGTTGTGGCCTGATGTAACTATCCCAGCTGGCTCATAAGGAAGCCTTTAAAAAGCTGGTTATCTTTCACTTCCCATATTACCACAAAATGCGCAAGCAGCATTTCCTCTCCCGGGTTTTCAAAAGCGTTTACATAATGGGTATAGCGAACGGTTACAGCATTACCTTCGGCAATCATGTGGCTGATATCAAGACGTGACGAAGAATATGATTTACTCATTTCTGAAAGCAATGCACAAAAATCACTTTTGTCAAGCTCAAGATATCCTTTAGAGCTATGCCATTTTAGTTCCAGCTCATCATGAACAAATTTAGCAGCAGCTTCAGGATTTCTGAAAGCTTCTGCTTTATAATATTCTGCTACGATATCCTTTGCACTCATATTATTTCAGTTTATCAAGTATGCCCGGTATTTTTTTAACATTGGCCATTTGTTTCAGCTTTTCACGCGATTCTTCTGCCGGTGTACCAAAATATACTTTCTCACCCGCAACAGATTTACTTACACCTGATTGTGCTAACACAACAGCCTTTGCACCTATTGTTATTCCACTTGTTGTTCCTACCTGTCCCCAAATGGTAACTTCATCTTCAATAACCACACAGCCTGCAATACCTGTTTGTGCAGCAATAAGGCATTTTTTGCCTATAACCGTATCATGACCAATGTGTACCTGGTTATCAATCTTGGTGCCTTCCCCTATTGTTGTATCGCCTGTAACACCTTTATCAATAGTACAGGCAGCGCCAATACCTACATTATCTTTTATTATAACACGCCCACCTGATAAAAGCTGGTCAAAGCCTTCAGGTCGCTTTTTATAGTAAAAGGCATCTGCACCTAAAACTGTACCGGCATGAATAATCACATTATCTCCAATAATTGTATTATCATAAATGGAAACATTAGGATGTATCAGGCAGTTATTGCCAATCTTAACATTATTTCCAATGAATACATTAGGCTGTATAACAGTATTTTTACCTATCTCAGCTGAATCAGAAATTGAAGTATTAGAAGATTGAAAAGGCCTGAAATGATTTGTAAGCTTATTAAAATCCCTGAACGGATCATCAGATAGTATTAATGCTTTTCCTTCAGGACAATCTACTTTTTTATTGATCAGCACAATTGTAGCTGCCGACTGTAAAGCCTTGTCATAATATTTAGGATGATCAACAAAAACTATATCCCCGGGTTCAACCACATGTATTTCATTCATGCCATGTACCGGAAAAGCAGCATCGCCTACATAATCACATTCAATAATTGCTGCAATTTTTTCTAAAGGATATATAGAGGGAAACTTCATTTATTACTATGAAATATTATAAATTTTTAGGGTCTGAAAATATAGATTTATTTCCAGACCCTAAAATAAAAAATTATTCTTTAACGCGCTCCATATAATGGCCCGTAGCGGTATCAATTTTAATTTTATCGCCTTCATTGATGAAAAGAGGAACATTCACCGATGCACCTGTCTCAACTTTAGCAGGCTTTGTAGCGTTTGTCGCAGTGTTACCCTTAACTCCCGGCTCAGCATAAGTAACTTCGAGAATTACAGATGCCGGCATATCAACTGATAATGGCGCATCTGTTTCAGTATTCCATATCACCATTACATTCTCTCCTTCTTTAAGAAGATCCGGAGCATCAAGAATATCTTTGTGAAGTGATATCTGCTCATACGTTTCAACGTGCATAAAATGATACTGATCACCCTCAGGATATAAAAACTGGAATTTATGGGTTTCTACCCTTACATCATCAATTTTATGTCCTGCCGAAAAAGTATTATCAAGTACTTTTCCGTTAGTTAAGCTCTTTAGTTTTGTCCTTACGAAAGCAGGGCCTTTACCAGGCTTTACGTGAAGAAATTCTATGATTTTGTATATATCATGATTGAACTTAATGCACAATCCGTTCCTGATATCTGATGTTGTTGCCATTCTGTTTTGTTTATTTGTTATGCGTTTTGTACTATTATCTTAAATTTTCTAATAAATTCCCGTATATCCCTTCATTACACCTCGTGATGAATTCCTGATGAACAAAATAATTTCATCACGCTCAGGTGTAGCTTCCATTTCAGCTTCAATAATACTAAGCGCCTGGGTAGTATTGTAATTTTTTTGATACAGTATCCTGTAGATATCCTGTATTTCCCTTATTTTATCCGTTGTAAAGCCTCGTCTCCTCAATCCAACCGAGTTAATTCCCACATACGAAAGAGGCTCTTTAGCCGCCTTGGTCAAAGGAGGTACATCTTTACGAACAAGCGATCCGCCCGATATCATTGCATGATCGCCAATACTTATAAATTGGTGTACAGCTGCAAGTCCGCCTATTATGGCATAGTTGCCTACAGTAACGTGGCCCGCAAGAGCAACCCCGTTAACAATAATGGCGTTATCGCCTATATGGCAATCATGGGCAATGTGTGCTGTAGCCATAATAAGACAGTTGCTCCCTATTTTGGTCTGGCCAGAGGCAACAGTACCCCTGTTAATAGTAACACATTCACGTACAGTAGAGTTATCCCCTATTATCGCAAGTGAATCTTCACCACCAAATTTAAGATCCTGCGGTACGGCAGAAATTACCGCACCAGGAAATATATTACAATTTTTGCCTATCCTGGCACCTTCCATAATAGTAACGTTGGAACCTATCCAGGTACCTTCACCAATCTCCACATTGTTATGGATGGTTGTAAAAGGCTCAATTACTACATTTTTAGCGATTTTAGCGCCCGGATGTACATATGCTAACGGTTGATTCATACAATCTTGTTGTTTTAGCTGTTTTTGACAATTTGCGCCATCAGTTCGGCTTCAGCTACAAGCTTGCCGTTAGCATAAGCATTGGCCTGCATATGGCATATGCCACGGCGTATAGGCGAAAGCAGGTCACACTTAAACACCAGTGTATCGCCGGGCAGTACTTTATGCTTAAACTTCACATTGTCAATCTTCATGAAATAAGTAAGGTAATTTTCAGGATCAGGAACCGAGCTTAATATCAATATACCACCGGTTTGAGCCATAGCCTCAATAATAAGTACACCCGGCATTACAGGTGCACCCGGAAAATGCCCCACGAAGAAATTTTCATTCATGGTTACATTCTTAAGCCCCACCACATGGCTATCACTCATTTCCAGTATTTTATCTACCAGAAGGAATGGCGGACGATGCGGCAGCATGCTCATTATCTTGTTCACATCCATAAGTGGCTCGGCATTAAGATCATATACCGGCACCTGGTTGCGCTGCTCAATCTTTATAATTTTTGAAAGCTTTTTGGCAAATTGCGTGTTAACAAAATGCCCCGGCTTATTGGCTATAACCTTACCTTTTATCCTTGTTCCTATTAGGGCAAGGTCTCCTATTACGTCCAGAAGCTTATGGCGTGCAGCCTCATTGGGGTAATGCAATGTAAGATTATCAAGTATGCCATTAGGCTTTACTGCAATACTCTCTTTACCAAAAGCTACTTTAAGGCTTTCCATAGTTTCAGGCGATATCTCCTTATCTACATACACTATCGCATTGTTAAGGTCGCCGCCTTTTATAAGTCCGTTATTCAACAGGGCTTCAAGCTCATGTAAGAAACTAAAAGTCCTTGAGTTAGCTATCTCATTTTTAAATTCACTTATATTTTTTAGTGTGGCATTTTGTGTACCAAGTACTTTGGTACCGAAATCTACCATGGCAGTAACCTGGTAATCATCCGCAGGCATAACAATAATCTCGCTGCCTGTAGCTTCATCAGTATATGATATAACTTCTTTAACTACGTATACATTACGTTCAGCTTCCTGCTCAACAATACCTGCCTTTTCAATAGCTTCAACAAAAAACTTTGAAGAACCATCCATAATTGGCGGCTCCGAAGCATCAAGCTCAATAATAACATTATCAACATCGCAGCCTACAAATGCAGCGAGAACGTGTTCAGACGTTTGGATCTTAACACCTTTTTTTTCAAGGTTAGTACCTCTTTGTGTATTAACTACATAATTGGCATCAGCCTCAACTACAGGTTGTCCTTCAAGATCTACCCTTACAAAAGTATAACCATTATTTACCGGTGCCGGCTTAAAGGTCATAGTAACCTCTTTACCTGTATGCAGGCCAACCCCTTTTAATGATACTTCACTTTTGATTGTGGTTTGTTTAACCATTATCCGTAATTTAAGTTTAGTTTTATTGTTTGTTTTGTTGTTTTAATTCATCAATATCGGCAACAATTTTAGGCAGATTCCTAAAATGGACATATGATTTATTGAAATCAGAATATCCTAAAGCAGGACTACCCTGTATTGCCTCTCCGTCAGGAATGCTTTTACCAACTCCGGACTGTGCCTGAATACGCACATTATTACCGATAGTAATGTGGCCTACAATGCCTACCTGCCCGCCTATTATACAGTTTTTCCCTATTTTGGTAGATCCTGCAACTCCCGTTTGCGAAGCAATGACAGTATTTTCGCCTATAACAACATTGTGCGCAATTTGTATCTGGTTATCAAGCTTTACGCCTTTTTTTATAATTGTTGAACCCAGCGTGGCCCTATCAATTGTAGTACAGGCACCCACATCTACATTATCTTCAAGGATAACATTCCCTATCTGTGGCACTTTACTGTAAATACCTTCTTCGTTTGGCACAAAACCAAACCCGTCAGAACCTATAATTGAACCTGAGTGAATTGTACAGCCTGAACCTATCTCTGTTTCAGAATATACACGCACTCCGGCAAAAAGTATGGTATTATCACCAATGGTGACATTATCGCCCACAAAACTGTTAGGATAAATTTTTACGTTTTTACCAATTTTTACATTTTTGCCTATATAGCAAAAACTACCAAGATACAGGCCTTCGCCATAAGTAACGCCTTCTGACACCACTGATGGCTGCTCAATGCCTGATTTCATTAGTTTTACCTGGTTATAATATTCCAGTAGCTTTGAAAAGGATTTATATGCATCATCAACTTTTATAAGTGTGGTAGTAATTGGTGATTCCGGCTCAAAAGAGCGGTTTACAATAGTTATTGATGCCTGTGTGGAGTATATATATTGCTGGTATTTAGGATTTGCCAGAAAAGTTAACGATCCGTCAGTACCTTCTTCTATCTTGGCAAGCTTATAGACTTCGGCCTGTGGATTGCCAACAACATCGCCTTCCAGAATACCTGCTATTTGTTCTGCTGTAAATTTCATCCCGACAAAAATATAAAATTAAATTAAAAAGCTACTTTTTCCAAAAGTTGTTTTGGAAAACACATATAATATTTGGTTACGGGTTTTGATAATGCTTTTAGGTTCAACTGGTCTGATGCTTCCACAACGTCTTCCACGGTACGGTCTTTCCTTAATATATGTATTGGTTCGCCTGTTTTATTGTATGCCTGATTCTTGATTTTTCCTTTAAAAACAAAATATTCCGCTTCTTTTTCGGTAAGGCCCTGCTCCTGCATCAGCATTTTACGAATCTGTTCAACTTTTAATTTGTCAACCTTTTCGGCATGCATGCGTATTTTAAGCAGGTCACGGTTTATTATCATACGGCAAAGCTGGCTAAGCACATAATCTTCATGGTGCTGCCACGCTTTTATAGCCCCCATAATATCGTAATCATCAAGCTGGGAGAAGGTATTTAACACATCATCATTAAAATCTTCAAGCTGTACACGATGCTTCATAAAATATTGTAAAGGCTTACTTGCTTCCAATTTTGTACCCTGGTGCGTCAGCTCTTTTGCGCGCTTTAATATCTTAGTCAATATAAGCTCTGCAGCTACACTGG
>JBQGDS010000319.1:0-2101 GCA_052039185.1 Flavobacterium sp. | reverse complement strand
TGTTGCCAAGGTACTTTGTGCTCATTGAAGTACATTCAAGGTGCCACCCGGGGAAACCGTCACCCCATGGCGAAGGCCAGCGCATAATGTGCTGTGGCTCGGCTTTTTTCCAAAGTGCAAAGTCGGCAGGGTTTTTCTTGGCATCCTGGCCCGCCAGTTCGCGTGAGTTAGCCAGCATATCATCAAGATTACGGCCGCTAAGCTTGCCATAATCATGTGTCTCATTAAATTTAACCACATCAAAGTATACCGAACCGTCCGATATATAAGCAAACCCGTTATCAATAATTTGCTTAATGGTTTCAATCTGCTCAATAATGTGTCCCGTTGCGGTAGGTTCAATACTTGGTGGCAGGCTGTTAAAAAGCTCCATTATCTGGTGAAAATCTACCGAGTATTGTTGTACAATCTCCATAGGCTCCAGTTTTTCAAGCCTTGCTTTTTTTGCAATTTTATCTTCACCTTGGTCGGCATCATCTTCAATATGGCCTACATCGGTAATATTACGCACATACCTTACCTTGTAGCCAAGATGCTTAAGGTAACGGAAAACCAGGTCGAAAGATATAAATGTACGGCAGTTGCCCAGGTGTACATTGCTATATACGGTAGGACCGCATACATACATACCCACATTACCCTCGTGAAGAGGAGTGAACAACTCTTTATCGCCGCTAAGCGAATTGTATATCTTTAACTGCTGGTTTTGGTATAGTTGCATTGTGCTTTTATTTAAAAAGTATTAAAACTGGGTGTCCAGTTTAATATAATCTAAAAATTCCCTTCGTACGTTATCTTCCTTAAAGCGCCCGCCAAATTCAGATGTTACGGTACTGCTTTCAATATCTCTTATTCCGCGAGAGTTTACACAAAGGTGTTTGGCATCTATAACACAGGCTACATCTTCAGTATTAAGTACTTTTTTCAGTTCCTCTACAATCTGCATGGTAAGTCTTTCCTGTACTTGCGGCCTTTTTGCAAAATAATCAACAATACGGTTCATTTTAGAAAGGCCTACTACGGTACCGTTAGATATGTACGCTACGTGAGCACGGCCAACAATAGGTAGCAGGTGATGCTCACAGGTAGAATATACTGTAATGTTTTTTTCTACCAGCATTTCACCATATTTATAATGGTTTTGAAAGGTTGATGAGCTTGGTTTTTTACTTGGGTTAAGCCCCCCGAAAATCTCTTTTACAAACATTTTGGCTACACGGTTAGGTGTACCTTTCATACTGTCATCTGTAAGGTCCATGCCCAGAGTAAGCAATATGCTCTCAACATCTTTTTTAATAGCTTCTATCTTATCATCATCGCTCATATCAAAAGCATCATCCCTAAGCGGTGTTTTTGCACTGCCGGCTATGTGGTTGTCTCCAATTTCGTCTCTAAGGTCCTCGTTATGGATCATTTTGCAGGTTTATTTAACTTAAAAATTGCTCGCAAAGATAGTTATAAAAAATTGATAAAATAATCGGGTTATAAAAGCGTTTTTTTATGATAAAACTGTAAGTAACTATGTTTTAATAAAATAATAAAAAAAACACCAAATTATGGTAGGGTATTAATTGTTAAAGGTGTTTTATATGGAAAAAAATAAAATTTTGTGTTTTATTTGAGTCAATTTTATGTAAATTTCGCGCTTCAAAAAATTATTTTAAAATGAAAAATTTATACCTATTCCTTCTGTTACTGATTACTGCATCAGGTTTTGCCCAAACCCCAAAAAAAACCGGGAAAACTGATTCTGCTAAATCTGCAACCCAGCGAGATCTGGGAGATGTTTATATTTCTCCTGCTGTGTTTTACGGGACATTGAGTGTGAATTTCAAAAACGTGCCAAATAAAGATATTAAGATCCTTATTAAGGATATGTCGGATAAGGTTGTTTTTGAAGAGGTATATCCGCAGTTAAAGTCTAAAGGTTTTAAGCTTGACTTATCAGCGCTAAAAAAAGGCAAATACATTTTAATTGTTGCCGATAAAGAAAATAATGTCCTTAATAAAACTGAGATAGAAAGTAAGTAGGTATGAAAAACTTTAAACTATATCACGTTGCCTTGTTGCTGTTTGCTGCAATGAGTGCTTTTGGTCAGGT
>JBQGDS010000318.1:0-2780 GCA_052039185.1 Flavobacterium sp. | reverse complement strand
CTGATTGCATTAGCTATGTTAGGAATAATTTCCTGTGCCAATGCGAACAAAACAAGTGAATTTGCTCCTGAAAAAGATGTAGATTCAATTACTGCAGTTTCGGCTGATGTACCCGGGGTTAACACCGATACTATTAATAATCCAGATGCGGAGCCCGTAGCTCCGTAGCTAAACCCGCAACAACAACTCTAACAGCCATTCCGGCTGTTTTTTTTATTATTATTCTGTAATTTTAGTAGTAAATGATTAATTCACCGGACATGAAAATAGCAACTTATAACGTTAATGGCGTTAACGGACGCTTGCCAGTACTCCTGCGCTGGCTTGAAGAAGCCAAACCTGATATTGTGTGTTTGCAGGAATTAAAAGCGCCATCGGAAAAATTCCCTCTTGAAGCTATTAACAATGCAGGATATAATGCAATATGGCATGGCCAGTTACGATGGAATGGTGTAGCTATATTGGCAAAGGGAATGGAAATAAAAGAAGTAGGCAGGGCACTTCCCGGAGATGAAGAAGATGTACAAAGCCGTTATATTGAGGCAATGGTAGGTGGAGTGCTTATCTCATGCCTGTATCTGCCAAACGGCAATCCTGCGCCGGGGCCTAAGTTTGATTATAAGCTGAAATGGTTTGAAAGGCTCCAGCAGAGGGCTAAAACCCTGCTTGACTTTAAAATCCCGGTTATAATTGCGGGCGATTATAATGTAATGCCAACCGAGCTGGATGTATACAAGCCCGAAAGGTGGGTTAAAGATGCCCTCTTCCGCCCGGAAGTACGTGATGCTTTTAAAACACTATTAAGCCAGGGATGGACAGATGCCGTACGGGAATTGTACCCTGATGAGAAGATATATACTTTTTGGGACTATTTCCGCGATGCTTACGGCCGTAATGCCGGGCTGCGAATCGACCATTTTTTACTAAGTCCTGAGCTAAAGGGAAAACTTAAAGATGCAGGGGTTGACCGTCATGTACGGGGTTGGGAAAAAACATCTGACCATGCACCCGTCTGGATAGAGATTGACCTGAAACCTGAAACTTAAATCGTTATTTGTAGTCTTTGCAATACATTTTTAATTTAAGCGTTTTAAGAGGAACCAATAACCAAACCATCAACCGATGAAAAAACTTTTCATGGCAGTAATGCTGTGCTTTGGCCTGTGTTCCTTTGCGCAAAAAAGCGACTACAACCTTAACCTCGAAGCTCCGGAATCCGGAAAAAAATTACCTTTAAATTGGTTTGAATGGGGTAAAGGTTATGAAATAACTACCGACTCTGTAACTGTACATACCGGCAAAAAATCAATCCGGCTGAAACCCGACACTAACATGGAGACAGCTTTTGGTTGTGCAGTTACTGAAATCCCTGCACATTATGGCACCGGCTCTATAGTATTAACGGGGTATCTTAAAACAGAAAATGTAGATGGGTACGCAGGGCTGATAATGCGTATAGATGGTGAAAACGGAGCCCTACGGTTTGATAACATGAATGCCCGTGGTGTTAAAGGCACATCTGACTGGAAAAAGTACAGTATTGACCTGGATCTGCCTGAAGAGGCCAAGGCAATATATGTAGGTGTAATTATGAAAGGCAGCGGTGTGGTATGGGCTGACAACTTTCATGTAAGTATAAATGGAGCTGATGTAGCAACACTCTCCCCTATTCCACAAAAAGAATACAAGGCTTCTTTTGATAAAGAATTTGATAATGGCTCCGGCATAAGTAAAGTCCCGACAGATAAAACGACCATAGATAACCTTACTAAACTGGGATTACTATGGGGTTACGCAAAATATCATCATCCGGAAATTGGCACGGGCAAT
The DNA here is from genome assembly GCA_052039185.1 of Flavobacterium sp. Classification (GTDB taxonomy): domain Bacteria; phylum Bacteroidota; class Bacteroidia; order Flavobacteriales; family Flavobacteriaceae; genus Flavobacterium. The sequence continues at coordinate 950 of JBQGDS010000318.1, read as the reverse complement.
TATAACTGGGATTATGAGCTTTTCAGGTTACTGCCTGCTGTATTAGTCGCAAAAACAAATCAACAAAGTGATGAGGCTATATATAACAAATTAAAATCACTGGGTGAGTTCAAAACCCGAAAGCCAGAAAAAGTAAATCCAAAGGATGCTGTACTTCTTCCTGACCTTGCCTGGATTGAAAACAGTGGGTTTTCAGCAAATCTTACACAGTTACTTGTAAAGATGAAAGATGCTGAAAGGGCAGGTAAAGGATATTACATAGGTATTAACCATGAAATAGGAAATGCTGAATTTACCAATGAAAAAGACTATCCTAAAATGGATTATACCGATACAGGCTACAGGCTGTTAGGCTTATATCGTTACTGGAACATTATACAGTACTATTTCCCATACAAAAACCTGATCACTGAAGACTGGAAAGATGTACTAAGAGAGTTTATCCCTAAATTTATTTCTGCCAATGATGAAACCACTTATAAGCTGACTATGCTGGAACTAATAGGTCGCGTGCATGACACACACGCCAACATATACAGCGATAAAGCATTAGATAAATGGAGGGGGAATAATTTTTCGGCAGTTAATCTTAAATTTATAGATAATGAGCCTGTAGTGGTTGGTTTTTATAACGATGAACTTGGTAAAAAAACAGGCCTTAAAAAAGGCGATGCTATAATTTTAGTAAATGGCAAGCCCATAAAACAAATCATTGAAGAGAAACAAAAGTATAGCCCGGCATCTAACTATCCTACACAATTACGCGTTATTGCCAGCAACATGCTTCGTAGTAACGACAGTATTATAACCCTGCAATACAATCGAGACAACAAACTGTTTACCACTAAAATTACCGCATATCCGGCAGCACAACGGGCAAAATTTACAAAACAGGCACAAGACACCTGCTTTAGGATGATTACACCTGAAATTGCATATATTGATGCCGG
>JBQGDS010000317.1:0-1940 GCA_052039185.1 Flavobacterium sp. | reverse complement strand
CTCATCATCATGCATCTGGCTTACATCTTTACTATTTAGTATATAACTGCCTGATGTAGGCGTGTCAAGACAGCCCAGTATATTCATAAGGGTTGATTTCCCTGAACCCGAAGGCCCCATAAGTGCTACATACTCCCCTTTATTTATAGTAAGGTCTATGCCTTTTAAAACTTTGACTATTTCACTCCCCAGCGGAAAATCGCGGGTTATTCCTTTTATATCAATTATTGCCTGTGCCATTGGTTATGTTTGGATGGCTTAAAAGTAAGCAATTTTTTAGATTTTGTATTTTATCCGGCACACCTTAAAATAAAAAAAGCCACCCGGAGGTGGCTTTATATTATCTCCTGCTTTGCAGGTAATCGTTCAGCTCATTTTTAGAAGCATCAAATGTAAATGCCGATACTACTTTATAATAGTTGTTTTTATCAACACAGCTGTTGTAAGCCATTTTAGCAAATTCAAGTTTATTTTGCTCAAAGCTGAAAACTTTTATAAGTGTAATGATCTGCCCTGTATTAAGGCAATTGGCTTCAACAATTTGTCCTGCTGTTGACAGTTTTGTATCGTCAAAAGATATTCCGCTGATAGTTTTACGTGCATCTTCAAAGTCGCGCGCATTCATAGCCTGCCTGCATCCTGCATTATAATCAGGTTCGTTGCCGGGTCTTGGCCTTGGTACTACCTGCCCGGATGAACTTGTCATTGTAGTAGTTGTGGTCGTAGTGGTTATGTTTTCTCCGGGTACGCTCATGCTCACGCCAATACCGCCTACATTCATGCTCACGCCCATATTGCCTGATGAGGTTGTTTGCTGTACGGTAACACTTTCATAAACACGGCCGTCACTCCCCACAAGCAGCTCATTAGGGTGTCCGTATTGGTATACCGCACAATTAGCCGGCCTGGGCCTGTTGGGCTGTATAGGTACGCTTGAATAATACTTAAGGCTGTAACGGCCTTTGTTATCTTTTTTCAGGCGGTAAGTTATATCGGTCACATTGCCATCCATATCGGTAAGTTCAAGTTCGTTTTTAGAAATTACCGGGATAGATTTGTTTTCAAATACAATCTTACAGTCGTAGTAGGGGTTAGGTAATTCTTCAATCCTTACATTAGTTTCCGGATTGTCATTATAACGCTCTCCATTCAGCACAAGGAAAAATTTTGTACCGTCATCTGAAAATACGGTAAGGTTTGACACAGGCTGCCTCTGTGCGATTGCCTGCACAGTCAGGGTCATCATTAAAAAGAAGGTAATTCTCTTCATACGTTTATTTTATTATAATTAGGTAATTGTTTAAGTGATTAATACAATTGATATGCCAAATCTTAAAAATTCGTTAAAAATAAATCAAAATTTTAATTTTTAACCTTCCACATGTGTTAATTGACTCGTATTAAAATTTATTCTTAAATTAGTGTTAAAATAGTTAAGAATATTTTAAAAATATTAAACTATTCTTAATAAATAAATTAAAATTTTGAAAGATGATTCAGGTTAAATTAATTTTGGTGTAAATCTAAAGTAACTTAAAACAAAAACAGATGAAAAAATTTAATTTAGCATTAGGCGCTGTAATTGTTGCAGCAGGAGTTGTATCATGCAAAAGCGAAGGTGAGAAAACTGCCGAAAAAAATGTAGACCGTTATGTGGTTTATGTAGACTCTATTAATAACCTTGACGGTGCTGAAAGAGCGGCTAACTGGGCTGCTATACAGGCAGAGTATGAAGTGCGCCTTGCTGAGGCCGACGCAGCTATCGCAGAACTTAAAGATAACGCTGAAGCACAAAAGCGTATTGAGGAAACTAAAATGAAGTATGATGGTGTAAAAACTGCTGCCGAAGCTGATGCTAAAGCTAAAGCTGAAGCTATGGCTCCTGCTGCAGGTTCAGGAAACGCAATGGCTGACAGTCTTTTTGGTGCTGGTAATGTTGT
>JBQGDS010000316.1:0-1806 GCA_052039185.1 Flavobacterium sp. | reverse complement strand
AGTGACAAGAGCTATGAAAAATACCCTAAAAAAACGAGGGAATTCTCAATGGCTGACAAGAAGAAATTTTTGAAATAGGCACAAGCTAAAAGTAAATAGCCAAAAGTTTCAGAACCTGAAACTGCAAGGTAATCTGAAGTCTGAAATCTAAAATCTGAAATCTGAACATGATGCAATGGGAACAGCTGCTGTCTCTTAAAAGGCAGGGCGATACAAGCAAGCGTTTACGTAAAGAACAGGATGATACCCGCCTTGGCTTTGAGGTGGATTATGACCGTATTATATTTTCATCGGCTTTTCGCAGCCTTCAGGATAAAACACAGGTTATCCCGCTTAGCAAGACCGATTTTGTCCATACACGCCTTACACACAGCCTTGAGGTTAGTGTGGTAGGCCGGTCTCTGGGGCGCCTTGTAGGCAAAAAGATTATAGAAAAACACCCGTACCTGCAGGACGTGCATGGTTTCCACATGAACGATTTTGGAGCTATTGTCGCTGCCGCCGCACTGGCTCATGACATCGGGAATCCGCCATTCGGCCATTCGGGTGAAAAGGCTATTGGCGAATATTTTAAAACCGGGACAGGAAAAATGTACCGTGAACAGCTAACCGATAAAGAATGGCAGGACCTGACAGATTTTGAAGGTAATGCTAACGGCATCAATCTGCTTACGGCATCACGTCCGGGAGTTGACGGCGGCCTTCGCCTTACCTATGCTACTCTTGGCGCCTTTATGAAATACCCAAAAGAATCACTTCCTAAAAAACCGACTAAAAACATTTCCGATAAAAAGTACGGTTTCTTTCAGTGCGACAAGGAATTTGTGCAGGATGTAGCTAAAGAGTTGGGTATGCTGCCTAACAAAACGGGTAGTGATATAGGCTATGAACGTCATCCGTTGGCTTATCTTGTAGAAGCTGCAGATGATATCTGCTATACTATAATCGACTTTGAAGATGGTATAAACCTTGGACTGATACAGGAAGAATTTGCACTGGAATATCTTATAAAGCTGGTAAAAGATTCTATTGATGCTGCTAAATACAATACCCTTACCACTAAAGAAGACCGGATAAGCTACCTTCGCGCGCTCGCCATAGGCAGTTTAATTAATGATGCAGTAAATACATTCCTGGAAAATGAAGAGGCCATACTGCAAGGTAAATACCCGTACGCACTTACGGATCAGGGCAGGTATACCGCGCAGATGAACGACATTATAAAGCTTAGCGTTAAAAACATATACCAAAGCCGTGAGGTAATAGAAAAAGAAGTGATAGGCTACCGTATTATCAATACACTCTTAGACACTTTCTGTACCGCTTATAATAATAAATTTGACGGTACAGCGAGTAATTATGACCTTCAGGTTTTAAAAATGCTTCCTGAAAAATTTATTACTGAGAAAATGACACTGTATGAAAGGTTGCTGCATATCTGCCACTTTGTATCAACATTAACAGATGGCAAAGCTGTATTACTATATAATACAATTACAGGCACAAGATAGTTTACACTATAAAACCAAAAGGCGAAACACAATTGGTTCGCCTTTTGGTTTTTATTTCTTTTCCTGAATAGCTTTGATCATATTATCTTCCTTCAGTATCATTTCATAATATACCTTATCATTCAGCAGTTGCCTTGCAAATTCGGCAGCCAGGTAACGCTTTATTTTATCCTTATGTTTTTCAAGCTTAAAGCTTAGGCCATTCTTCAATAAATAATTATCAAATGCTTTAAAATATTTATCAGTAGCGGTTACTTTTTGGCTTAAGTCTGTAGCCGAAAGCCCTTCAAACCCT
>JBQGDS010000315.1:0-5426 GCA_052039185.1 Flavobacterium sp. | reverse complement strand
CTTATTGAAAACTCCGACCAGTTTGCAAGGCAGATGGGCTTTTTTGCCAAAGGTAAATACGGTAAGCTGGAATACAGGTTTAGCTATAATAAACCATTTGCTACTAGTTTAGCTCCTGTAGATGCAGCGAGCAGCGACCTTGCAGTGGCAGTAGATAATAATGGCAATACCAAGTGGAGCAAAGCAGGTTACGTGGAATACCAGTTCCTTGACCAGGAGTCAAACCTGCTGCCTTATAAAGTTGGGAGTTATGTAGGCACCAAAAAAGTATTCAATATAGGAGCAGGATTTTACACCGCTCCTGATGGTACCCGTACATCGGTAAATGGTGTAATAAACAAGCACGATATAAATCTTTTTGCTGCCGATGTTTTCCTTGATATGCCACTGGGTAATCCTTCTAAAAAAATGGCTTTAACCGCGTACAGTGTTTTTTACAATTATGACTTTGGCCCACGCTATGTGCGTAACTTGGGAATAATGAATGTGGGAGTTGCCAATCCTGATTTTACAGGGCAGACAGCCATAGCAGGTGCAGGTAATGCCCAGGCTGTTATAGGAACAGGAAATATATGGTATACCCAGGCAGGCTTTGTTTTGCCTAACAGCGAGCCGAAACCTGTAGTACGCATTCAGCCTTTCGGTGCGGTAACCTATAAAAACTTCGAAGCATTACAGAAATCAAGTACCCAGTTTGATATAGGGGCAAACTTTTATATTGACGGGCATCATGCAAAAATTACTACACAATATTCAACAAGGCCGGTATACACAGCACCTGATTCAAGATCATCAAAAGGAGAATTTATAGCACAATTACAAATATATCTTTAAAATAAACCAAAACACATGAGCAAAACATCTACTAAAGGGATATGGAAGGTAATCACGGCCTCATCCCTGGGGACATTAATTGAATGGTATGACTTTTATATCTTCGGAAGCCTTGCAGTGGTAATATCCACTAAATTTTTCCCGGCTGATAATCCTACGGCAGCATTCCTGTCAACACTGGCCACCTTTGCAGCAGGATTTGTTGTAAGGCCTTTCGGGGCACTGTTCTTCGGCAGGCTTGGCGATATTATCGGACGTAAGTATACGTTTATGGTTACATTATTATTAATGGGCGGTGCAACATTTTTAATAGGCTGTGTACCAAGTTATGAGTCTATCGGTTTCTTAGCGCCATTGGCAGTATTAGTACTAAGGCTTTTACAGGGACTTGCCCTTGGTGGAGAATATGGAGGCGCAGCCACCTACGTTGCCGAACATGCCCCGAAAGGGCAGAGGGGTTACTGGACCTCATGGATACAAACTACTGCAACCTTCGGGCTTTTCATATCACTTATGGTTATCCTGCTAACAAGAGCCAGCTTATCGCCTGAAGAGTTTGATGAGTGGGGATGGAGAGTCCCTTTCTGGATATCAATAATAATGGTTTTGGTTTCTTATATTATCAGGCAGAAAATGCATGAATCTCCGGTTTTTGCAAAAGCTAAAGCCGAAGGTAAAACTTCAACAAACCCGCTTAAAGAAAGCTTTGGTAACAAGTACAACCTTAAGTTTGTTTTGCTTGCACTATTCGGTGCTGCAATGGGTCAGGGCGTTGTATGGTATACCGGGCAGTTTTATGCCATGAGCTTTATGAAAACAGTAATGTTTGTCGAATCTTCCCAGGTTGACAGCCTGTTGGGTATAGCGCTGTTATTCGGTACGCCCTTCTTTGTGGTATTCGGATGGCTGAGTGACAAAGTAGGCCGTAAACCGATAATGATGCTGGGGATGCTGCTCGCAGTACTTTTATACAGGCCTATATATGATAAAATGTATAAAACTACCGACGTAGCTAATAAAACCGAGATTGTAGAAAATACAACTATTGAAGCAATACTTAAAGAAACGTCGGAAGGCCATAAAGATTCGATTTACACAACCAAAAAAGCATTTACCGATGGTACTGCCTACACACAGGTAAAAACAGTGAAACTGGATAACGGACAGCCGCTTATTGAAAACGGAAAAGTTAGGGCTGATACTAAAACTACTGTAATTATTAACGACAGTGATAAATGGAATCTTATTTTCCTTGTATTTATCCAGGTGCTTTTTGTAACTATGGTATATGGGCCTATTGCAGCGTTCCTGGTTGAGATGTTCCCTGTAAAAATACGTTACACATCCATGTCATTACCATACCATGTGGGTAACGGTATATTTGGCGGATTGCTGCCGGCCGTATCAACCTATCTGGCAACCAATGCCAAAGATAACGGAGATGCCACTTTTTATCTTGAGGGGCTTTGGTATCCTATAATCATTGCTGCAATAAGCTTTGTAATAGGTATGGTATATTTAAAAACAAAAAATAACGTTGAACACGATTAAAATATAAAAGTATGAAAGCATTAAAAAGATTATTAGGAGTAGTTTGGTTAGCGTTGGCGCTGGCAGCTGCATATTTTTGTATCTTTATTTTCGGGTTACCTAAGTTTGCTACCGGGAAACAGGACGACCTTGTATTTGGTATAATAATACTATTTATCCTTACGCCCCTCATAGTTTTCGGGTTGGGCACATTTGGCTACTATGCCGTAAAAGGTGAATATGATGATGTTTAGATAATTTTATTTTTAGAATGTTGCTACAGCTTCCGGTTCTGCCGGAGGCTTTGGCATTTTAATACAGCACCATGAAAAAACGGCACGAACAAAAACTCGTAATACTTTCCATGTTTCTGCTCATGGCATTCAATGCCCCGTTGTTATTATTGTTCAGCAGCGCCGATTCTGTTTTTGGTATTCCTGTAACATACATATACTTTTTTTCGGTGTGGGCATTTTCAATCCTTATTTCATTTTTTGTAATTAAAAGGTATTATGAGTAGCGCAGGGTTATTACTTGTTTTATCTGTTTATTTGGGCTTATTGTTTTTTGTAGCACACTGGGCCGAAAAAAAAGCCAACAGCCGCTGGGCTAACAATCCCTACATTTATTCGCTTTCACTTGCGGTATATTGTTCCGCGTGGACGTATTATGGCAGTATAGGCGTAGCGGCAACCTCAGACCTCAGCTACCTGCCGGTATATATTGGCCCGGTAATTATTATACCTGCTTGGATTGTTATTCTGCGTAAGGTTATCCGTATATCAAGGCTAAATAAAATATCAAGCATTGCCGATTTTATTTCATTACGGTATGGTAACAGCCGTTTTACAGGAGCACTGGTAACGGTAATATGCCTGCTGGGGATTTTACCTTACATTGCATTACAGCTTAAAGCCATATCCGAAACATTTCATGTGGTTACCCAAACCGCATCAAGCTCTAATTTCCTGAATGACACCACAACCTATGTAGCCATAGCGCTCGCCTTATTCTCATCCTATTATGGTACACGTTATGTTGATGCCTCAGAAAAAAGAAAAGGTATTGTAACTGCCGTTGCGATGGAATCAATACTTAAACTGTTCTTTTTTATCCTGGTAGGATTATATGTAACTTTTTTTGTGTTTGATGGTTTTGATGATATTTATAACCGTGCATCATTAATTGAAGGTTTTGCACAAAAAAATACTATAAGCGGCCTGCCTCAGGCTATGAACTGGTTCTTTCTTTGTGTGCTGTCGCTTTTTGCTATTTTTCTTTTACCAAGGCAGTTCCAGATGGGTGTTATAGAAAACAACAGGGAAAGCCATATAAAAACAGCCGTATGGCTATTCCCGCTTTACCTGTTGCTAATCAATATTTTTGTATATCCTATAGCATGGGGCGGTAATATATTATTTAATGGTACAGATGTTAATCCTGATACCTATTCGCTTCTCATTCCGCAGTTTTTTAATAATCATACGGTAACAGTACTGGTGTTTCTTGGCGGATTCTCGGCAGCCATATCCATGATCGTAGTGTCGTCAATCGGCCTGTCAACTATGGTTAGTAATAACATACTTATACCATACGGGCTTTTAGGCAAACTACAATCAGATGTGCAGCTTAAAAATACTACCCGTATAGTAAATATGCGTAAAATAAGCATCTTCAGTCTCATAATCCTTTCTTATTTTATATACAGGGGTATTGTGCTGGAGTATAACCTGTTTTCTATCGGTTTGGTATCTTTTGTGGTTATAGCACAGCTGGCGCCATCATTTTTCGGGGCTATATTCTGGCGGAGGGGTTCAAGAAACGGAGCAGTGGCAGGAATTATAGCAGGTTTTATTATATGCACCTATACGCTGCTTATACCTTATGCTAACGGTATTACTAATATCAGCAGTACTTTTAATGCAGAAGGTGTTTATAGTATACACCTGCTTCGTCCCCTGGCTCTTTTCGGGCTGGACTATCTTTCGCCTGTACCGCACGCACTGTTTTGGAGTCTTTTCTTTAATGTTTTTGCTTATATGGCGGTATCGGTAAGTTTCAGGGGTAATTATCGTGAAAGGAATTATGCCGAAATGTTTGTAGATATAGACAATTATGTTACCATGCCCGAAAATGCCTTTATATGGAAAGGCACTGCTTATAAAAAAGATATACAGAATGTACTTAACCGCTTTTTGGGAGAAGACAGGACCCGCAGGGCGCTTAATATATTCAACACTAAGTATGATGTAGACATTGACCAGGAAATGGCAGATGCACGCCTTATAAAGTTTGCCGAAAACCTTCTTACAGGGCACATTGGTACTGCATCGGCCAAAATACTTATAGCGAGTGTTGCGAAGGAAGAAAAAGTTACACTGCCTGAAGTACTTAAAATACTGGAAGAATCTAAAGAAAACATTATTACCAATAAGAAGCTTACAGAAACATCTAACGAGCTTAAGGCAATTACAGGGCAGCTACAGCTGGCTAATGAAAAACTGGTACGGAAAGACAAGCAGAAAGATGAGTTTCTTGACACGGTAACCCATGAATTGCGCACCCCTATTACCGCTATTAAAGCCGCCAGCGAAATATTGCATGATGATGACGAAATCCCGGAAGAGCTGCGCAAACAATTCCTTCAGAACATAATTTCTGAATCAGACCGGTTGAACAGGCTTATTGATAAAATACTTGATCTTGAAAAGTTCGAAACAGGAAAGCAAACCATTCACGCTACCCAAAACAACCTGGCAGGAACCATAAAATCTGCCTTGGAGCCATTACAACAGCTAGCCAAAAATAAGGGTATTAGTATTGATCTGAATGTTAAGACTAATACAACAGCATGGTTTGATGAAGACAGGATAATACAGGTAATTACAAACCTCATTTCAAATGCTATAAAATTCTGCCCTGAAAAAAATGGCAGCATAAACATAAATATTACCGAAAATGATAATTATATAAAAACCATTATTTGTGATAATGGCCGCGGTATAAGCCAGGAAGATATAGAAAATATATTTGATAAGTTTTACCAGTCCAACAACCAGAAC
>JBQGDS010000314.1:0-5082 GCA_052039185.1 Flavobacterium sp. | reverse complement strand
ATATGCACGATCAGCGAAGCATATTCGGGGTGGGAGATACAGGTAGGCCTGCAACGGTTTCATTTCTTGCGCCATCCTATAACGAAGAGCGTGAAATAAATGACTGCAGGCAGAAAGCGATAAACATTATTGCTGTCATGAATGCAACCCTGCAGAAGTATATACCGGGCCAGGTAGGTAGGTTTGATGATGGATTTAATATTAACTGTGTAGGCGATATGTTCCAGTCGCTTAACGTGCCAACAATACTATTTGAAGCCGGACATTTTGAAAATGACTATATTAGAGAAAAAACAAGAAAATTTATATTTATTGCATTATTGTCAGGATTTAAGGTTGTTTACGAAAACGTTTTAGTTGATGATAGGAGTGAGGATTATTTTAGAATTCCTCAAAATAAGATTAATTTTTATGATGTGATGTATAAAAAAGTCAAAATAAATTATGAAAATAGAGAAAATATCACGAATTTTGCATCACAATACAAAGAGGAGTTATTTGAGGATAATGTAATTTTCACTGCTTTTATCAGGGAAATAGGGGATTTGAAAGATTTTTACGCTCATGCGGTTTATGACTGTAATGAAGAAGAATTTATCGGACCCGATGGTCTCAAAGTGCCGAAAATTGATGAAAAAGCTGATTTTAGCATCAAAAATGTTGGCGAATTTGTTAATGGGACGATAAAAAAGTAGTGGATTTTTATTTTGGATATGAATTTCGAACCTTTGTTAATCATTAATAAGTAAACAAATATAACCTAAGTATACTATGAGCAAGTTTCGTTTAGATGAAGTAGATCACCAGATATTGGATATGCTGATCGATAATACAAGAGTTCCTTTTACTGACATTGCAAAAAAACTTCTTATTTCTGCCGGTACAGTTCACGTAAGGGTAAAAAAGATGGAAGATGCAGGTATTATCCAGGGTTCATCATTAACCCTAGATTATGAAAAACTTGGCTATTCTTTCATTGCTTATGTAGGTGTGTTCCTTCATAATACTTCTCAAACTAAATTTGTACTTGAAAGGATTAATGAAATACCTTTTGTAACCGTAGCACACGTTACTACCGGTAAATTCAACATCTTCTGTAAAATACGTGCTAAAGATACCAAGCATGCTAAGGAAGTAATCTTTATGATCGATGATATTGAAGGTGTATACAGGACAGAAACGATGATATCGCTTGAAGAAAGCATTAACGATAAAAAACGCCTTATGCATACAATCTTTAAAGATTTGTAAGATTTTTTATCAAATATTTATAACCCTCAGGTCAGTAGCCTGAGGGTTTTTTTATTAAATTTCAGTTTCAAAAACCAACCACTATGTATCCTGCCACACGTATAGAACGTTTTAACGAAAATGTACAGCTTAAGTACCAGCTTTTCAACAGTATTTTCATGACGCTGCCTTTTGATGCTATTGATAACACAGGAAGCCTGCTTCCGCTGTTTTCCGAAATTTGCGATGAAGGATATAAAAACAATCACAGTCCGCGCGAAATACTTGACACCTTTATAGATAAATATCTTAAAGAGGTAACAGAGCAGGAAAAGATAGACCTTATGTTCCGCTTTATACAATATGTAGAGCGGCAGGTTGTTTTGTTTGACGCTATTGAAGATGCATCGTTTACCAGCCTTAATAATCTGGAAGGTACCGGATCGGTAAAGGAAGGAAGGGAACGTGCAGAGAACAATGGGCAGATTGACGAATTAAGGGAATTCCTTAATGATTTTCAGGTAAGGGCGGTACTAACCGCACACCCAACTCAGTTTTATCCGGGATCGGTACTGGGTATTATTACCGATCTTACAGAGGCGATAAAGAAAAACAGTCTTGGTGAAATAAAAACCCTACTATCGCAGCTTGGCAAAACGCCGTTTATAAAAAAGGAAAAACCCACACCTTATGATGAGGCCGTTAGCCTGATATGGTATCTTGAAAATGTATTTTATAAAACAGCCGGGCAAATATCGTTATATGTGCAGGAAGCAATTTACAGGGGAGGGCCGCTTCAAAATCCGGTACTGTCATTTGGGTTTTGGCCGGGAGGTGACAGGGATGGTAACCCGTTTGTAACAACGGAGATAACCATGAAGGTGGCCGACAGGTTGCGCAATTCAGTACTTAAATGCTATTACAGGGACATCCGCAGCCTGAAACGTAAGCTTACCTTTAGTGGTGTTGAAGCCCTTGTAACCGATATTGAACTGAAGTTGTACCGTTCGGTTTATTATTCGGAGGGTGAAATTTACATAACCCTTGATGAGCTTAAAGATTCGCTTGATAAAATAAGGAACATTATAGTTAAACAGCACCAATCATTATATCTTGATGAAATTGATGGCCTTATAAACAAAGTTAACCTGTTTGGTTTCCATTTTGCCGGTCTTGATATTCGCCAAAATAGTAAAATACACAATGCGGTATTTCCACTATTTATGGAAGAAGCTGCAAAAAAAGACAAGCAGGCAGAAGGATATGCCGGTATGCAGGATAAGGAAAAAGCTGTTGTGCTGCATAAACTAAAAGCAGTTATTGAGCCTGAAGCTTTTGAAGATGAAAACGCAAGGCTAACTTTAGAGTCAATAAAAGCAATGCGCGATATACAGGACAAAAACGGAGAGCAGGGATCTAACAGGTATATCATAAGTAATACAGAAAGTGAATTGAATATCCTGGAGCTCCTTGCCATGTTCGAACTTACCGGCTGGGAACAGCCTGCCGTAGATATGGTTCCGCTTTTTGAAACGGTAGACGACCTTATCGCTGCACGTGAAATAATGAAAACGCTGTATACCAATGAAAAATATGCGGCACACCTGAAGCGTCGCGGTAACAGGCAAACTATCATGCTTGGATTTTCTGACGGTACGAAAGATGGAGGCTACCTTATGGCTAACTGGAGCATTTTTAAAGCAAAGGAAGAACTTACTGCCATAGCGCGTGAGTATGACATAAAAGTTGTGTTTTTTGATGGCCGTGGCGGCCCGCCTGCAAGGGGTGGTGGTAAAACGCATAAGTTTTATGCATCACTGGGGCCTACAATTGAAAATAACGAGATACAGATAACGATACAGGGGCAAACCATAAGCTCAAACTTTGGTACTAATGATACCTGCAGGTACAACTTGGAAAATATGCTTAGCGCCGGTATAACAAATGGTGTATTCAACCGTGATAAAAAACAGCTTACCGTAGCACAAAAAGAAATTTTTGAAACTATGGCACGATTAAGCTATGAAAAGTATACTGATTTTAAAAAGCATCCTAAGTTTGTACCATACCTTGACAAGATGAGTACGCTCAACTATTATTCAAAAACCAATATAGGCAGCAGGCCATCTAAAAGGAGCAAATCAAAAGAACTTGATTTTAACGACCTTCGGGCTATTCCGTTTGTGGGGTCATGGAGCCAGCTGAAACAAAACGTTCCGGGGTTCTTTGGTTTTGGCCATGCGCTTGCACATTTTGAAAACAATGGCGAATGGGAAAAGGTTAAGCAGCTGTATGACCAGTCGCTGTTTTTTAAAACACTGGTTGAAAACAGTATGATGTCACTCAGCAAATCGTTTTTCCCTCTTACTGCTTATATGAAAGAAGATGAAGAATTTGGCGCATTTTGGGAAATTGTTTATAATGAGTATAAGGAAACTAAAAGGCTTTTGCTGAAAATTACAGGCTTTGATGATCTTATGGAAAATTACCCGGACGGATATGCCTCAATAAAAATGAGGGAGCAAATTGTGTTACCTTTGCTTACAATTCAGCAGTATGCTTTACAAAAAATAAGGCTGATGAAAAATGGCAGGGAAGATAATGCCCTGTTGGAAACGTACGAAAAAATAGTAACCCGTTCCCTTTTCGGGAATATCAATGCAAGCAGGAACTCTGCTTAACAATAAATGAACATTAAAGATTTGCAAGATGGCGAATATGCGCCATATTATAAAAATTACCTTTCGCTCGTAGACAGTGCGTGGAACCTGACCGAAGAACTTGAAGTAAGCGTCCATAACTTTATTCATTTTGTACGGGAGATACCTATGGATAAGTTTGATTACCGCTATGCGGAGGGTAAATGGACAATAAAAGATATTATACAGCATTTAATTGATGCCGAACGTGTATTTTCGTATCGTGCACTGCGTTTTGCAAGAAATGATAATACTGAGCTGCCCGGTTATGATGAAAACAGCTTTGCAGCGAATACAAATGCAAATAACAGGAGTATACAGGATTTGCTGACAGAAATGGCTCTTGTGCGACAGGGTACTATAGCACTATTCAAATCATTCACTCATGAAGATTTGCTGCGCAAAGGTATTGCATCGCACAATGTTGCATCGGTTCGTGCTTTGGGATTTATTATCATAGGGCATCAAAACCATCATATTAAAATTTTTAAAGAACGCTATTTATAAACCAAGTTTATGTTGAGATTTAATGTGCTTGCGTCGTAGTCAAAAACCTGAAATGGATAAAAAATTAAAATTGATTTACCTCATACTTATATTATCACTTAACTTTTCTTGTGTCGAAAAGAAATCAACGGGTGAGGAAACTTATAGTCCTGAATTGGTAAAGACTTCATATAACGACACCTTAAAATTCACCTCCGGGGTTCGTGCTATCTTTCAGGACAGCAAAGGAAATTATTGGTTTGGAAGCCTTCAGGAGGGTGTTGCGGTTTATAATGGTAAATCATTCAGGTACTTCACTATGAACGAGGGAATGACTGACAACCAAATCCATTCCATACAGGAAGACAAACAAGGGGTTATATGGTTTAACACCCAAGCAGGGGTTAGCAGTTACGATGGAAAAAGCATAAAGAATCACACAAAAGAAGATTTGAAAAATACTCATAGTTCTCCTGTTCCTACTGTTGAACCATTACATAGCGGATGGATGAAAGCTGATAATGATTTATGGTTTGAAGCCGGTAATAAATCAGCGGTTTACAGATACGATGGTAAACAATTACATTATTTAGAATTACCTCCTCAAAAAGTACTTAATTATTCGGATAATTTATTTGCTGTAACTGATATTTCATATGGTAAAAAT
>JBQGDS010000313.1:0-3132 GCA_052039185.1 Flavobacterium sp. | reverse complement strand
ATAGTGGCGGGAGTTGGTTACAATAGTTTCATTATTTCGCAAAGCCCCGGTATTTACAAATGACAGTAATGCATCTTTCAGTTTAGTTATACCTTCTTTATTTTTTGCAGAAATAAAAAGTATATCCGCTATTTCGCTACTAAGCTGTTTAGTTTGTACATCTCTATACAGATCTTTTTTATTAGCAACAACCAGTAATACTTTTTGCGGATATTGGTTTTTTACTTTTTCAATTTCGGTTTTTAGTTTTTGCAGGTCCTGATTCGCTGAAAAGGGAAGAAGGTAAATAACTACCTGTGCCTGTTCAATTTTTTCAAAGGTTTTTTTAATACCTATGCTTTCAACAACATCGCTGGTTTCGCGTATGCCTGCAGTATCAATAAACCGGAAGCCCATTCCGTTAATTACAAGCTCGTCTTCAATAGTATCGCGTGTAGTGCCGGCAATGTCACTCACAATAGCACGGTCTTCATTTAACAGGGCATTAAGCAGGGTCGATTTGCCAACATTAGGTTCGCCTACTATAGCTACGGGAATACCGTTTTTAATAACATTACCTACGGCAAATGAATCTATCAGGCGTTTAAGTACAAACTCAATTCTGCTCAATAGGTCATAAAATTGTGTCCTGTCAGCAAACTCCACATCTTCTTCTGAAAAATCCAGCTCAAGTTCAATTAACGAAGCAAAGTTTAAGAGCTCTTCACGCAGTCTGGCTATTTCATTGCTAAATCCGCCACGCATCTGCTGCATTGCTACCTGGTGTGACGCTTCATTATCGCTCGCAATAAGGTCGGCTACAGCTTCGGCCTGGCTCAGGTCGAGCTTACCGTTAAGGAAAGCACGCAGGGTAAATTCTCCTGCTGTAGCCATACGGCAGCCTTTACGCAGTAAAAGTTGTAATATCTGCTGCTGTATGTAAGTAGAGCCGTGGCAGGAAATCTCTATTGTATTTTCTCCTGTATAGGAGTTAGGCCCTTTAAAGACCGATAACAAAACTTCATCGTATATTTTGTCGCCATCGGTAATATGTCCCAGATGTATTGTATGCGATTTCTGTCTGCTGATATCCTTCCCGGAAACAGAGCGGAAAACTCCGGCAGCAATAGTTAGTGCATCAGGCCCCGATAGCCTTATAATAGCAATGGCTCCGGCTCCCGAAGGTGTGGCTAGTGCCACTATAGTGTCCTGTAACAGCATTTTCAATTCTCTTTCTGCAAAGATATGCTTTTGTATACTAAAAAGGTTTTATGTTAATAGGGCTTTAAAAATACCCTAAATAATAAGATAATTCCTAAATTTATATTCTGTAAATCATTAACCGATATAGTAATGAAACGTATCCTTTTCCCAACTGATTTTTCTGAAGCAGCTAATGCGGCATTTATGTATGCCCTGCGTTTTGCCGATTCTTTCAATGCAGAATTACTCATATTGCATGTATATGACCTGCCTATTGTGGAAACACCTCCACTGCCGGAATCTACCAAAGAGATATTTGATATTGTGGAAATGAACCAGTTTGAAAGTTTCAGGGATCAGCTTCCTGAAATGCACAAAATAGCCGAAACACATCAGTTAGGCCACGTGCAGATGCGGAATATATTATTGTATGGTGACCTGGTTTACAACATTAATAAAGTATGCAAGGAAGAGGAGGTAGACCTTATTGTTATGGGTACTAAAGGAGCCACAGGCCTTAAGGAAACATTTATTGGCTCAACCACCGCATCGGTAATATCTAATGTAACTATACCGGTACTGGGTATACCGGCTGAGGCTGCATACAGCCCGATTAAAAACATTGGCTTTACAACCCAATACAGGGATAAAGACAATGATGCACTGGTAAGGGCGCTGGATATTGCCAAAAAGTTCGGGGCGCGCCTGCAGTGCCTCTATATATCTAATAATGATGATCCTTCGGATATTGAAGAACGTATTGCCGAATGGAAAATATATTATAAAACGGAAAATATTGATTTTCATGTAGTGATTGAAAATGATATTGAACAGGCTATTCTTGATTTTACCGATACACACTCGGTTAACATGCTGGTAATGCGCGCGCACAAAAGAGTGTTTTTTGAAGGGCTTTTTCACAAGAGCCTTACCCGTAAAATGGCCTATCATACAAAAGTGCCTCTACTTATTTTTCATGACAACCATTAGTAAAATGTTAAGCGCCAGTTAAATAAATACCCAGTGTTTGCAGTGGTTTTGCATTCTGTCGATAATTATTTGCATTTAATCGAAAATTCATACAGGCATAATTGTTAATAAAATGCCTTTCGCCATTTTTGCTATGAAGTTTGCCCCCAAGACCAAACTTTAAAAACAGTATAGGTATGAATTTCAGGACAAGACAGTCATACAACAACAGGTTGTTGTTTGTATACGGAAATGGAGAAGTAAAGCAAACAGGGTATATAGAAGTTTCATACCACGGTGATAATTATGTTCTTGCAAAAAATGCAGACGATATTTTTTATACAGTACTTGACCTTGATGGTAATGAAAAAGGCAAGGAGCTGAATGTTATACACCGTTTCCAGAATGGCATGCTGCTTACCTACGGAGCATTTGAAAAAGAATATGTATCATCGGATACGTATCGTTATTCTGTAAACTATAACTATTATAGTATATATAATTATGATACCGGGAAATCAGCCGTTATAAGCGTTGTACAGTCAGACAACCTGCTGAACATTGCCGATAATGATGCGCTTCGCAGCAAGTGCAGAAAAGTAGCCGTTAAAGATTTCCTTAACAGACCGGTATATTGCTTTAAAGATTTTATCTTCTCTGAAATAATGGATTTCCAGTATATAATGGTAGGTTCATATTTTAATCTTTCATCAGCCAAACAGCCCGTTTTTGACTTTAACACTTACAAAGACAAAAAAATATGGGGGATTGTAGATATCAGTACACCACAGATGTTTAACAATGAAACAGAAGTAAAAGGGGTTTCATCCAGGCAAACATTTAAAGAGGCTGAATTACACCTTATGGCAATGCTTAATGAGCCTGAAATGCCTTATGCTGAAGATTTTAGTGAAGAAACCATATACAACGATGCCAAGGCAGAATACAACATGTACAGCAACTGGAGAAAGAAAAACAGAT
>JBQGDS010000312.1:0-1954 GCA_052039185.1 Flavobacterium sp. | reverse complement strand
ATTCCTTCAGAACATAATTTCTGAATCAGACCGGTTGAACAGGCTTATTGATAAAATACTTGATCTTGAAAAGTTCGAAACAGGAAAGCAAACCATTCATGCTGCCCATAATAACCTGGCAAAAACCATACAATCTGCTTTGGAACCATTACAACAGCTGGCAAAAAATAAGGGTATTAGTATTGATCTGAATTTTAAAATTGATACAATAGCATGGTTTGATGAAGACAGGATAATACAGGTAATTACAAACCTCATTTCAAATGCTATAAAATTTTGCCCAGAAAAAAATGGCAGTATAAACATAAATATTACCGAAAATGATAATTATATAAAAACCATTATTAGTGATAATGGCCGCGGTATAAGCCAGGAAGATATAGAAAATATATTTGATAAGTTTTACCAGTCCAACAACCAGAACATTAAAAAACCTGTAGGTAGCGGCCTTGGCCTTGCCATAAGCAGGCAGATAATAGAATACCACAAAGGAAAAATATGGGCCGAAAATATTGCCGGAGGCGGGGCAAGGCTTATCTTTACATTACCAAAAAATGCAACCGTATTACATGAAAAAAATACTGATAGTTGATGACGAACCCAATATTGTAATGTCGCTTGAATATACGTTCAAGAAAAACAATTTTACAGTATTTATAGCGCGTGACGGCCAGGAAGCACTGGATATTTTAAAAACGGAACTGCCGGATATTATTATACTTGACGTAATGATGCCAATGGTAGACGGTTATGCTATCCTGGAACAGATCAGGCAGACAGACAGTCTTAAAGACTGTAAAGTAATAATGCTTTCAGCCAAAAATAAAGATACTGATATACAAAAAGGCCTATCACTAGGCGCTGATAAATATATGACAAAGCCTTTCTCAGTAAAAAAACTTGTAGAACAGGTAAATGAACTTTTAAAATAATCTATTACTTTCAAACCCATGTATATAAAATTTGCACAAATACATAGTAAAGTATCATATTGATTTGATATATTTACAATTGTTAAGAAAAACAAAACACAAAAATGAGCTACTATCAGGTAAAAAATCTTGAACAATACTTTAAGCATTATAACAAATCGGTAAGGGAGCCCAGGAAATTTTGGGAGAAAATAGCCGAAGAGAATTTTACATGGTACCAGAAATGGGACAAAGTTGTTGAATTTGACATGCAGGAGGCTGATGTAAAATGGTTTACCAACGCTAAAGTAAATATTACAAAGAACTGTATTGACCGCCATCTTGCTAAAAGAGGTGATAAAACTGCTATTATATTTGAACCTAACAATCCGGACGAGGAGGCACAGCACATAACCTACAATGAGCTGTATGACCGTGTTGCCAAAATGGCTAACGTACTGCGTGATCAGGGCATAAAAAAGGGAGACAGGGTATGTATTTACCTGCCTATGATTCCTGAACTTGCTGTTAGCGTGCTTGCATGCGCCAGGATAGGAGCTATACATTCGGTAGTATTTGCAGGTTTCTCTGCTTCGGCAGTAACGTCAAGGGTTAATGATTCGCAATGCCGAATGGTCATAACTTCAGACGGTGGTTTCCGTGGCAATAAAACCATAGACCTGAAAGGTATTATTGACGAAGCTCTTGAAAAATGCCCTTCAGTAGAAAAAGTGTTGGTAGCAAAAAGGACCAATACCCCTGTAAATATGAAAGATGGCAGGGATTTATGGTTACAGCCGTTGCTTGATGATGCCGTACCTAACAATGTAGCTGAAATTATGGATGCCGAAGATCCGCTGTTTATACTGTATACATCTGGTTCTACAGGTAAGCCAAAAGGTATGCTTCATACTACGGCAGGCTATATGGTATATACGGCTTATACATTTAAAAATATATTTGCCTACGAAGAAAATGATATTTACTGGTGTACAGCCGATATAGGCTGGATTACCGGGCACTCTTACATTGTGTACGGTCCG
>JBQGDS010000311.1:0-3427 GCA_052039185.1 Flavobacterium sp. | reverse complement strand
AACCGCAGCAGTACTCGTTTACAATAACAAACCTTCTGCAATACAGGAAAAACATAAAGAAATTGTACTGCCTGCACCTACGGTTGTATCTCGTGAAGTTACCGCACCTGAACCTGTTGTAGAAAAACCACAGGACACTGTAAAAAAGAAAAAGATAAAGAAGATTAGCAAAACTGTACCATTCAGGAGAATTAATGATACATTGATAACAAAGCCTGCCATAAAAAGCTTTAAAGCTTTTAAAACACCCGATTCTGTTAAAAAAATAAAACCAACGATACTAACCCAACAGTACGGCACAACTATAAAAATAAGCACTAAGGAAATACTTTCAAAAGCGGCATTTGATACACTCGTGGCACAATCGCTTAAAACGTATCGAACACAAAATGGTAAAATACTGGTGGTAATGGCTGATGGCCATAAGCCTTACAGGAAGGTAATAGGTGTTTTAAAAGAAAAAGACCTTGTTAAAATTAAAGGGCTTAGACCCGTGGTTGATACAATCAAGCCTATTAATTTCTCTAAGGAAAACCTTATCGACAGTTTAAAAAGCTACACAAATAGCAATCTTATTGAAGCTTATGCATATTCTGAAGGGAAAGTGTATTATGGCGACCAGGTTGAAGTCCAGCCACAATACCCGGGGAGTGTTAAAGCATTTTACAAGCTTATACAAAATAATATAAAAGCACCTGAAGAACTGAAAGAAGAGTTAAGTATTTACATTTCATACATTATTGAAAAAGATGGCAGCTTAAGTACAATTGAAGTCAAGGACGGTTTACCCGGTATACAGGTGCAGGTTGTAAAAGCATTAAAAAAAGCCAAAAAGTGGAAACCTGCAAGGGTAAATGGCAGAAATGCACGGTATAAATACACTTTACCTTTTACTTTAAAACCCTTATAAAACCATACCTTCCTTAAAAATTATCCGTCATTATGGCGGATTTTTTGTTTCAAAATTTTGTCGTTTTATTTTTTATTCTACATTTGTAGAAACAATTCTAATTTTGTAGAACATGCAATTAACAAAAACAGAAGAACAGTTAATGCAATTTCTTTGGGAAAAGGAAAAGGCCTTTATGAAAGACCTGATGGAGCTTTTTCCTGAACCGAAACCTGCAGCTACGACGGTAGCCACGCTATTAAAACGAATGGCCGATAAAGGCTTTGTGGCTTATAAAGAATATGGCAAATCACGGGAGTATTATCCACTGGTTGAAAAGTCGGCTTACTTTTCAAGGCAGGTAAATGGCATGATCAAGAACTTCTTTAATGATTCAGCGGCACAATTCGCCTCTTTCTTCACTAAAGAAACCAACCTTACACCAAAGGAATTAGAAGAACTCCGGAAAATTATAGATAATGAAATCCAAATGAAAAAGTGATGATACATTTACTTACCACATCAACAGTATGCCTTGCTGCATTTCTGGGATTTTACCTCGTGTTTCTTGAAAAAGAGAAAATGCACCGCTTTAACAGGTTTTACCTGCTCGGTGCAATTGCTGTTTCATTTGCAATACCGTTCCTGTCTTTTGAGATACTTGTTGAAAGAACGGTAATGCTGCCTGCTCAGCCGGTTTCGGCTATGAATAATGTAGCTATAGGTGTTGCTGCGGAAGAGCGCTCCACAAATAGTCTCTGGCTGGTGCTCCTGATAATTTACTGTATTGTATCAATAGCGCTTTTAATACGATTTATTTCAAGCCTGAGAAGATTTGCTGTAACTGTAAGAAACAACCCTATACAACCCTATTATAATGCACAACTCGTGCTTGTAAACCAAAATGTACAAGCCCATACTTTCGGCAATTTCATTTTTATTAACAGGCGCGACTATGAACAGGGTCTGATAGATGAACAGCTATTACAGCACGAGCTGGCTCATGCACTGCAAAAGCACTCGGTCGACATTGTTTTTATTGAATCGTTACTGATAGTTTTCTGGTTCAATCCGGCACTGTATTTCTATAAAAAAGCCATTCAGCTTAACCATGAGTTCCTGGCTGATGAGGCGGTAAATTCAGCTAACAAAAATATACGCGTATACCAAATGCTGCTGTTGAGCAAACTTGCGCCCTGTAAAGGGCTATACCCAGCCAGCAGCCTTACTTTTTCACTAACTAAAAAAAGACTTATTATGATGACAAAAAGCACAACGCCACTAATGGCAACACTTAAAAAGCTGGCTGCTGCACCGGTTGTGGCAGCACTGGTATCATTCTTTTGCATAGAAACTAAAGTTGAGCCACAGGATGCAGCTTATGCCACAGCAATGGAGCAGTCTGCTCCACAGGAAAATAATGGCCCTGTAACCGTTGACGAATATTTTGCAGGCGTACGTTTCATTGCGTATGAATACGGAGTGCAAAGCAAAACGGAAATCAAAGGCCGTAATGTTGTTATTGATAAACTGTATGAAGACCTTACGGATGCCGACAAAAAGCATTTTAAAGCAATTTTACATGTACCTAAGCCTTACATGAAGCAAACGCCAACTCCTACAGAATTTAAAGACTTTATGAATGCTAAAAAATATGCGATATGGATAGATGGTAAAAATGTACCGAATACTGAACTAGGCAAATATAAGCGCACTGACATTGCTCATTTCAGCGGAAGCGTAATCCTGAAAAACGCCCGTACCAAGAAACATCCGCAGCCTTTCCAATATTGGTTCTATACGCATAAAGGCTTTGAAGATGCAAAACTGGGTGTGCAAAAGCGGCATTACGAAGGTGATAAGGTTGAGGTAATGAGTAGAATTGATAAAGCATAACACAATCCGCCCACGTGGCGTATTTTTTATCTAAATAAGGTTACATCAGCCGGTTATACCAAAACAGGCAAAAAGGCGTTATCTTTGTAAACATCATCAATCAAAAATCATCATCATGTTAAAGAACTTTTTCATTATCTGCTCCGGGGCAGATAAAAACCTCATCTACACCTGTTCCGATGGCGAACAGAACAAATATGCAGGTATCGGCGCTACCGTCTTCTTCACAGCGCTACTGGCGTGGATAGCATCGGCTTATGCGCTGTATACTGTTTTTGATAATGTATACATGGCGGCTTTCTTTGGGCTGGTGTGGGGCTTCCTTATTTTTAACCTGGACAGGTTTATTGTGTCAACCATCAGGAAAAGAAACAGCTTTACCGCCGAGCTTTTACAGGCATCGCCACGTATTATACTGGCAATGATCATAGCTATAGTAATTTCCAAACCGCTGGAAATTAAAATTTTCCAGAAGGAAATTGACACCGTGCTTTTAAAAGAGAAGAATGAAATGGCAATGGCAAATAAAAAGCAGGTCGCCAACTATTTTAAAACCGACCTTGACAGAAAAAAAGCGGAAACAGACAGCCTTAAATCAGCCATAACTAAAAAAGAAAAAGAAGTTAACGACCTGTATAACAC
>JBQGDS010000310.1:0-2061 GCA_052039185.1 Flavobacterium sp. | reverse complement strand
ATATGATTTTGCATCTGCAGTATAGTAATCACGTTCAATAGTTATATCGGTTTCTGAAGATGTTTCCTGTGCGTTTATGCCAAATGTGATTAATAGCATTATTACCGTGATAATGTTTTTCATGTAGTTGGTTTTTAGTTTATTATTATACAACGCTAACAGTTAACGGGTTAGTATAAAAAATGCCTCAGCATTGAGGCATTTTTTATTTGAAATATATTTTTTAATTCTGCTCTGCAAGAAGCATTTTAGGATCATAACCAAACAAGTGGTTCTTCTTGATAATTTCGGCTACACCCGCAGGCAGCATTTCTTCCCAGCCACTTTGCCCTTTGCTTATCATTTTCAGCACTTCCCGCGAGAAAATATCCAGGTTTTGTTCATCTACGGAAGGAAGATCTATTACCTTACCATTGAATTTAAAGAACTTGTACAGCTCTTTCATCCTTGGGTGCACCTTCAGGGTTTCAGAATCAATTACATTGCCTTCCTCGTCTTTCATAGGATATAAATAAACCTTTAAGTCACGATAGAACAGCTTACCGAAGGCCTCCAGTATTCCTCCGCTCAGGTGGCGGTAATATTTTTCGTCAAATATATCAATAAGATTACTCACACCCATGGCAAGCCCCATACGGGCCTTGGTGTAACTTGAAAAATACTCAACAACGCGGTAATACTCCTGGAAGTTGGATATCATAACCGTTTGCCCTAATGAACAAAGCAGTTCGGCGCGGTCCATAAAATCACGTTCGTCAATTTCACCTTCTGATCTAAGGTTGGAAAGCGTAATCTCGAATACTACTAATGTCTTTTCCTTATCTACCTTATTTTCCTCAAGAAACATTTTATATGATTTCTCATACATGTCCATGTTTACCTTGGTAACAGGGCGAAAACTTCCTCTAAGTGCGAGTATGTTCTTTTTATATAAAACTGATGCAGGTAGTACATTATGGCCGCTTGGGTCAAACATTACCGCATCGGTCATTCCATTTTTAACCAGCTGCAGGCTTATGAGGCGGTTGTCTACATCGGCAAAACGCGGCCCGCTGAAGTTTATCGTGTCAATCTCAAGCTGGTCTTTGTCCAGGTTGTCATACAGGTACCGCAATAGCTTTTTAGGGTCGTTATACTTGTAAAATGCCCCGTATATAAGGTTTACACCAAGTATGCCCAGTGTTTCCTGTTGTAGCTTTGCATCATTTTCTTTAAAACGGATGTGCAGTATAATTTCGTTATAATCTTCATCCGGTTCTACCTGGTACTTTATACCTACCCAGCCATGCCCTTTAAACTGTTTGGCAAAATCAATTGTAGCAACGGTATTGGCATAACTAAAGAAAACTTTATTAGGGTGCTTGTCACGTCCCAGCCTTGTTTCTGTAAGCCTTACTTCGTGTGTAAGCATTTTTTTAAGGCGGCTTTCGGTAACATAGCGTCCGTCATCCTCACTTCCGTAAATGGCATCACTAAAATCTTTATCGTAGGCCGACATAGCTTTTGCAATAGTTCCTGAAGATCCTCCTGCCCTGAAGAAATGCCTCACGGTTTCCTGCCCGGCACCAATTTCGGAAAAGGTACCATAAATGTTTGCGTTAAGGTTTATGCGCAGCGCTTTATCTTTAGTAGATGGCACATGTTCAATTATCCTGTCGCCCTTTAGTGTAATATCGTTTTCGTTTAGTTTCATAAAGAAAATGTGATGTATCGCAAAGTTAGCAAAACAGGGCGTTTTATAAAACAAATAATGTTATTTTTGTGAAAAAACAAAGCGTGTTAAAAGTATGGTTTTTGGGTACCGGCACTTCTCAGGGCATCCCTATAATAGGGAGTACGCACCCTGTATGCCATAGTACCGACCCGCATGATAAACGCCTGCGTGTATCGGCCTGGATACAGTGGGAAAACCATTCCTATGTTATAGATTGCGGACCTGATTTCCGTCAGCAGATGCTTACAAGTGGCTGTACAAAGCTTGACGGTATTTTATTTACACATGAGCATGCCGACCATACTGCGGGACTTGACGATATACGGCCGTTTTTCTTTCGTCAGGGG
>JBQGDS010000309.1:0-2767 GCA_052039185.1 Flavobacterium sp. | reverse complement strand
TTATCAATGTTCGGGTTGTTCATCACAACTCCTTCGGTAAAGTCATACGCCATAAGGTGCACAGTGCTGTCAGGATATTTTGCTTTGAAATTATTAGCAATTACCGAAGCGATAAGCACATCGCCAATACGTTTGTTCTGGATGATAAGGACTTTTTTCATGTTGCAAAGTAATGGTTTTTTTCGCTATTTTTATCCCAAAATAACTACATGCCCGTAACAATCCATACACTTCCCGAATACAAAGCTGATGAACAAAAACTGCTGCAGCTGGCAGAAAATTTTGAGCAGGAAGGGACATTGTTGGTAAAAGGTTCACGTAATGTTATTAAGACCAACCTGCTGAACAGCGAAAAGGTTAACATCAAGTATTTTAAAAAGCCGAATACTTTTAATTCACTGGTGTATGGCTTGCTGAGGCCATCAAAAGCGAAACGATCTTTTGAGTATGCTAAATATCTTTTAGAGAATGGTATACTCACACCCAAGCCCATTGCTTATATCGAACAAAAATCAGGCATGGCTCTAGGTGAAAGTTACTACATCTGCGCACATATTGATTATGATTTTACATTCAGGGAGCTAATTCATGATCCGTTATTCCCTGACAGGAAAAATATACTGGAGCAGTTTACTGAATTTACCTGGCGTATGCACCAGGCACGTGTAAATTTCCTGGATCATTCACCGGGCAATACACTTATTGTAAATAAAGGAAGCGGGAAATATGATTTTTACCTGATAGACCTTAATCGCATGAAGTTTGAGGATATGGATATTGATGCCCGCATGGATAACTTTAAAAAGCTGTGGCCAAGCAAAACTATGGTAAAGATCATTGCTGCCAAATATGCAGAGTTAAGCGGACACCCTTATGAAAGTCTGCATACTACATTGCTTGAAAGTACACTGGCTTTTAAGCGCCGCATTACAAAAAAAAAATACCTGAAAAGAAAACTGAAGGGGAAGTAAATATAAATTTTGAATTTTAAATTATAAATGAATGCCACTCATAATTTAAAATTCAAAATTCATCATTAAAATAAGTTTACACTGCTACGTCATACTCCCTCAACGCATTGTTAAGCGAAGTTTTAAGATCAGTTGACGGTTTGCGTTTGCCGATTATCAGTGCGCATGGTACCTGGTATTCGCCGGCAGCAAATTTTTTGGTATAACTTCCCGGTATCACTACGCTGCGTGCCGGTACAACACCTTTCATCTCTACAGGCTCATCTCCGGTAACATCAATAATTTTAGTCGATGCCGTAAGGCATACATTAGCGCCAAGCACGGCTTCGGTTTCCACACGCACACCTTCCACAACAATGCAGCGTGATCCTATAAAAGCGCCGTCTTCAATAATAACGGGTGCGGCCTGTAAAGGCTCAAGTACGCCACCTATGCCAACGCCACCGCTAAGGTGTACGTTCTTGCCTATCTGCGCACAGCTGCCCACTGTAGCCCAGGTGTCAACCATAGTGCCTTCATCTACATAAGCGCCAATATTTACATAGCTTGGCATCAATATCACACCTGATGATATATAAGCGCCATGCCTTGCTACAGCATTTGGTACCACACGTATTCCTTTTTCGGCATAGTTGCGTTTTAGCGGCATCTTGTCGTGGTATTCAAAAATTCCGGCTTCAAGGGTTTCCATTTTTTGGATAGGGAAGTACATTACCACCGCTTTTTTAACCCATTCGTTTACCTGCCATCCGCCTTCAACAGGTTCGGCAACACGAAGCTTACCCGCATCAAGCAGTTCAATTACTTCGCGTATGGTATTAGTTGTATTTTCTTCCTGTAGCAGTGCGCGATTTTCCCACGCCTGCTCTATGATTGTTTGTAGGTTGCTCATTGTAAAAAATGTTTCGGCAAAGATAAGAATTGCCAAATATTTTCTGTGCCGGATATTTGTATTTATCTTTACGGTAAACTGTATTTTCATGAAAGACAACTTCTCCACACAGGCTAAAGGATACTCGCAGTTCCGCCCATCGTATCCACACGAAATGATCGAATATATTATTTCTTTTGCTCAGGATAAACAAATAGCGCTTGATGTAGCTACGGGAAACGGGCAGGTAGCAGTTGCACTTTCAAAATATTTTGATAGGGTGTATGCAACCGACATTAGCGAAAAACAACTGGAAAATGCCCAACACGCTGATAATATTACCTACCTGAAATCCAAAGCGGAGGAGACGGATTTTGATGACAACCAATTTGACCTGATCACTGTAGCGCAGGCCATACATTGGTTTGATTTTGATGCTTTTTATAAAGAAGTGAAGCGCATATTAAAACCGGAAGGTATTTTTGCTGTAATAGGATATGGATTGTTACAAACCAATGAAAATTCACAAAAAATTCTGGATAGGTTTTATTATGAGATTGTAGGCCCATACTGGGATGCCGAACGTCGCTACCTTGACGAAAACTATGAAACCATACCTTTTCCTTTTGATGAAATAGTAACTGAAAAATTCACGAACCACTTTACGTGGACGTTTGAACAACTGACAGGCTATTTGGAAACGTGGTCGGCTACACAGCATTACATAAAGCAGAAAGGCGTTAATCCGTTAGATGGTATTCGTGAAGAACTAAAAGAATCATGGGAACAGGGTGATAGGAAGGTTGTTTTTCCATTACTTTTGCGTCTTGGAAAAATTTCAGATTTCAGAGGGTAGATTTCAGATTTGCCACCCTGCTCATAATCTGAAATCTACCCTCTGAAATCTAAAATCTGAAACAAATGC
>JBQGDS010000308.1:0-6874 GCA_052039185.1 Flavobacterium sp. | reverse complement strand
ATTACAAGATTAAAATAGAAGTTGTTGCAAGCAACAATGCGAGAACAGGAATCAATAACCTTAAATTTGGTGCCGACCAGATACTTATTCCAGTATATGTAACAGGCTATGAAAACCTTAATGTAGGCAATGTGCTTACTTATAATGTAACCGGCCTTACAGCTAATACTACTTATTATTACAGGGTTCGTGCTGTTGATGCTAATCGTACATCGGTTAACTCTAATGTTATAAGTGTACAAACCGCATGCGGAACTGCAGCGCCAACGGTGAACAATATGCAGTATTGCGGTATAACTACTGTTTCAGATTTTACATCTACTGCTACAGGATTGAAACTTTATGCTGCTGATGTGCCAACTGTAGCGCTTTTACCGGATGATATACTTATTTCAGGTAATTATATTGCTACAATAACACTAAATGATTGCGAAAGTGTTGGCACACCTGTTACAATTACTGTTAACACAGTTCCTGATGCGCCCGTAGTCGCTCCGCTAACATTCTGTGGGAGCGCTACAGTTGCTGAACTTACAGTTGCAACGGGCATCGGGTTAAAATGGTATGCTGATAATACTACTACAGCTACATTGAACGGTAATGAAGAGGTAATTTCAGGCAACTATTATGTATCGCAAACTGTTAATGGCTGTGAGAGTGCAAGAGCTGAAGTGGGGATACTGGTAAACGTAACACCTGAACCTGTTACTGCCCCAATTACATTTTGTGAGGATACTACCGTGGCCGACCTTGATGCAACCGGCACTGACCTAAAATGGTATGCCGATGCAACTGCAACTACACCACTTGAAGATAATGAAGCGCTTGTTACAGGATCATACTTTGTAACACAAACACTTAATAATTGCGAGAGTGCAAGGGTAGAGGTTGTAGTTATAATTTCTGAACCTACGGTTACAGGTGAAGCTACACAGCTTTATAATGAGGGAGAAACTCTTGCTGACCTTATTATTACTGCAACAGGCACTGATGTGGTTTGGTATGCTGACGACCAGCTTACACAGGTGCTTCCTGAAACTACAGTATTGGTTGATAATACTACTTACTACGTGGTTTCGGTTACAGGGATTTGTACAAGTAATGCACTTGCGATAACAGTAGCCGATGCCGCAGGTATTGACGGATTTGATGCTGCAAGCCTTACCTATTTCCCTAACCCGGTTAAAGATGTGCTTACTGTAAATTATAAGCAAACCATTACATCGGTTACGGTTTATAACCTGCTTGGTCAGCCTGTAATGGTGGCTAAGCCAAACGCTTCAGAGGTACAAACAGATATGTCTCAGCTGGCCGCAGGATCATATATCATTAGCCTTGAATCAGAGGGTAAAACACAAGCTATTAAAGTGGTTAAACACTAATCGCTTACCGGTTATAAAAGGAAAGTCCCGCCATTGGCGGGACTTTTATATTTAATCAAACTCTGAGGTAAAGAACAACTTTACGCTTGGATATTTTGACTGTGTCATTTGTATCGAGAAATCAGAATCGGCAAGGAAAACCAGCTGCCCGTATTTATCCTTCGCCAGGAATTTCTGCTTGATACGCTTAAATTCAGCAAACTCTTCATTCTTGGCATCATCAGGTTTTACCCAGCAGGCTTTGTACGCAGGGAAATTCTCGTAGGAACATTTTGCGCCATATTCATGCTCCAACCTGTATTGTATAACCTCATATTGTAGTGCACCTACCGTACCAATTACCTTACGGTTATTCATTTCAAGGGTAAATAGCTGTGCTACACCTTCATCCATTAACTGGTCCACACCTTTTTCAAGCTGTTTGGCTTTCATTGGGTCGGCATTATTAATGTAGCGGAAATGCTCTGGTGAAAAGCTCGGGATTCCCTTAAAGCTCATATTTTCGCCCTCGGTAAGCGTGTCGCCGATTTTAAAGTTGCCCGTATCATGCAGGCCAACAATGTCGCCGGGATACGATATATCTACAATTTCTTTCCTTTCGGCAAAGAATGCGTTAGGGCTCGAAAATTTCAGGTTCTTGCCTAATCTTACATGCAGGTAAGGCTTGTTACGCTCAAAAGTACCCGAAACAATTTTTATGAACGCCAGGCGGTCACGGTGCTTAGGATCCATGTTAGCATGTATCTTGAACACGAAGCCGGAAAATTTATTCTCGTCAGGTTTTACCTCGCGGGTATCAGAGTCTTTTGGCCTTGGCGATGGTGCTATTTCAATAAAGCAGTCTAACAGTTCGCGCACCCCGAAATTGTTTAATGCCGAACCGAAAAATACCGGTTGCAGTTTTCCTTCCAGATACGCCTCACGGTCAAATTTAGGATATACTTCGTCAATCAGTTCCAATTCCTCACGCAGTTTTTGTGCAGGCTTGGCACCTATAATTTCTTCAAGCTGCGGATTGTTGATGTCAGAAAAAGCAATGGTATCTTCTATATTCTTACGGCTGTCACCACTAAAAAGGTTGATGTTCTTTTCCCATATGTTGTATATACCCTGGAAATCATAACCCATACCAATAGGGAAACTCAGTGGGGTAACATGCAGTCCCAGCTTTTGCTCAACTTCATCCATAAGGTCCAAGGCATCTTTACCCTCACGGTCAAGTTTATTGATAAAAACCAGCATAGGTATATTACGCATACGGCATACCTGTACCAGCTTTTCTGTTTGTTCCTCAACACCTTTTGCCACGTCGATCACTACAATAACACTATCAACCGCAGTTAGCGTACGGAAGGTGTCTTCGGCAAAATCCTTGTGTCCGGGTGTATCAAGGATATTTATCTTTTTGTCTTTATAGTTAAAGGCAAGCACCGATGTAGCTACTGAGATACCCCTTTGGCGCTCAATTTCCATAAAGTCGGAAGTTGCCCCTTTTTTAATCTTATTGCTTTTTACAGCTCCCGCTTCCTGTATTGCTCCACCAAAAAGCAGCAGCTTTTCGGTTAGTGTGGTTTTACCGGCATCGGGGTGGGAAATGATCCCGAAAGTACGCCTGCGTTTAATTTCCTCTATAAAATTCATTACCTGTACTTTGTAGTTTTATTTAAAATCGGGCAAAATTACGGTTTTATGTTGAACCTTTTGCTACATAACGATAGTTAAATTAAGGGTTTTGCATAAAAACCATAAGCCTTTACATGGCTGATATTGCTGAAAATGTTATTTTTACAGCATTGCTATGTATTTGCTATGAAATGAAAATTACCCGTATTCCATATGTATTGTTGATGATTATCTTGTGGTGCAAATCTGTTTTTGCACAGCAGGAGCCACAGTATACGCAATATATGTACAATACCCTGACTATTAATCCGGGCTATACAGGCTCAACTCCCGGGCTTGAGGCTACGTTGTTGCACCGGTCGCAGTGGGTAGGGATAGATGGCGCTCCTAAAACACAAGCGCTGAGTATACATTCGCCTATGCAGAATGAAAAAGTAGGCTTGGGGCTTAGCGCAGTAAATGACAGGATAGGCCCTTCGGATGAGTTTTATGTAGACGGTAATTTTTCTTACACGCTTTTTGTAGGGCAAAAGGCCAGGCTGGCTTTCGGGATGAAAGCGGGTGTGCGTGTACTTAATACTGACTGGAGCCGTGGGCGCTATTACCAGGAAGGTGACCCGTTGCTGAATACAAACATTAATAATAAAATTAACCCGACTGTAGGTGCGGGTGCCTATTATTATACTGATAAGTGGTATGCAGGGTTTTCAGTTCCTAATTTTATACAGCACGATTATTATGATGATATAAAGGAAGATGCTATAGCCAGCAGGATGCATTATTACCTTATGGGTGGCTATGTGTTTGATATATCTGACAATGTAATGTTTAAGCCCGCTGTACTGGGTAAAATAGTATCAGGCGCACCTGTAACGGTTGATGTATCTGCCAATTTCCTCCTGATTGAAAAAGTAACCATTGGCGCTTACTCACGTAGGGACGATTCTGTATCTGCACTGGCTCGTTTCCAGATAACAAAAAATATATTTGCAGGTTATTCATATGATTATTCGATAACCGAACTGCAAAAGTATAACAACGGCTCGCATGAGTTTATCCTGAAGTTTAACCTTTGGCCAAAGACCACGCGGATTATGTCGCCACGATTCTTCTAACTATGAAAGCGAGATTTATAGCTATATTATTTTTGTGCTGCACAGTTGCCTTCGCACAGCAAAAGCTGAAGAAAGCCGACAGGTTGTTTGATGAAATGGCGTATGTGGAGGCTGCACAAGCATATGAAGACTATTTTGAAAAGGGCGCGAAAAACAAACCTGAAAGCACCAGCCTGCTGAATATGGCTGATGCCTATTATTTTACCAGGAATTACGAAAAAGCAGCAAAGTGGTATAGCAAAACCCAACTGGGTGATGTGCATTTTAACCGTTACGTACAGTCGCTTCGCATACAAAAAAAATATACCGAAGCAGACAGGCTGACAGAGCAAAGGTTTTCAAATGATGCTAGAGCATTGCAACAGTACCATGCACTAAAGCACCAACTTGAAAGTAGTATAAATAAAAAACCTGCTTTTAGTATAACTAATTTACCCTCAAACTCCCGCCTGGCTGATTTTGGTACGGCATTTTATGGTGGTAAAATAGTATATGCTTCGGCAAAAGATACTATGGGTACAGGAGGCAGATATTATAAGTATAACAAACAGCCTTTTTTAAAACTGTTTGTAGCCGAACGCCAGCCTGAAAACGGTACGTTATTTGGCGAGGTGGAGTTTTTTCCGGAAAGCCAGGTAAATTATCACAACGCCACTGTTGCCTTTGCTGACGCTGAAACTGTATATTTCAGTGCCAATATGGTTAAGCCCGGGGGAAGGCCTGACAATGATGGAAATGGAACCAATAATCTACAATTACTTAGGGGCAAGATAAGCAACGGGCAGCTTGAAACCCAAAGTTTGCCATTTAACAGTAAAGAATATTCTGTTGCGCAGCCGGCACTTTCGCCTGACGGTAAATGGCTGTATTTCGTGTCGAACATGCCGGGAGGCTATGGTGAAACCGATATTTATAAAGTTGAAGTAAAGGCTAACGGTACTTTTGGCCCACCGCAAAACCTTGGCCCCTTGATCAATACCCCATATAAAGAAATGTTTCCGTTTGAGCAGGATGGTATTTTGTATTTTGCGTCAGAAGGGCATTACGGGCTTGGCGGACTCGATATTTTTAAAAGTACCATTATTGAGGATGGTTTTACCGAACTGCAAAACCTTGGGATGCCCATAAACAGTAATCGCGATGATTTTGCCCTCATAATTAGTCCCGATGGCAGTTACGGCTATTTTTCATCAAATCGTGATGGAGGCAGAGGAGATGATGATATTTATTACTTTACAAAAGTGAAGGAATGTGAGCAGAAACTATCGGGATTCGTCGTTAGTAAAACGTCAAGGCAACCGATTAACAATGCTGTTGTAAAAGCATTGGGTAAAGATGGTTTAGAACTGACTTCTGCTAAAACAGATGCCGATGGTTTTTATTCATTCAGTATGCCTTGCGATGCGGTTGTGATTGTTGAAACATCAAGAGAAAATTATACTTCGCAGGAGAAAGAAATCCCGAAAGGTAATGATCCCGAAGTGAAAATTGACTTCGAGCTTATCGGTTATGATGATTTGGTGATTAAAGATAATGGCGTTGAGAAAATTGCCATAAACCCGATTTACTTTCACCTTGACATGTATACCATAACCCCGCAGGCCGAAACTGAATTAGACAAGGTGGTGTATGCGCTAAAGAATTTCCCTGAAATGATTATAAAAATTGAGTCGCATACTGATAGCCGCGCATCTGATGAGTATAACCTTACGCTATCGCAAAACAGGGCAAAGGCTACATATGATTATATCATCTCAAAAGGTATCGACCCAAAACGTATTGAAAGTATAACCGGCTATGGCGAAACCAAGCTGCTTAACAATTGCGATAATGATGTGCCCTGCACCGAAGAACAGCACAAGCTAAACCGTAGGAGCGATTTTATTGTAGTAAGAAAATAGTACGAAAAATCCCCATTAATGGGTAGTGAAAATAGTACTGTAACGTTTTATATTGCAGCCAATTAAAAACCAACCAATATGAAACGCCTTACCAAACTGGTAACTATGAGCATTTGCTTATTGTTACTGCTTTTTATGACTAACTGCCAGATGGATGATAACGCCACTGTAGTTAACAATTCTTCAACTGTGGCCGGAACTTCCAGGTACATTACGCTAAAAGAATTAGCGTTAATGCCCAAGGCGTACCAAAAATTTAATAGTATTAATAGCCGCTCAACAACTGCCAGGGGTATTTATTATCAGGATTATAACTTTACTATTAATGCCGACTTAATACTGTACTATTCTGACGGAAAAACAGAGAGCATTACGTTTGAAGTTTATTCTGATAAAGATAAAGGTTATGTTGAAAACCTTGTACTTAATAAAGAGGACAATGGCGAGTATAGTGTATACTACGTATTATATGATATGACCTATGAAGAAAAACTACTGGCTGCCGACAACCATTATGTTAAGATTGAAAAAATGTCGGTGCAGCGGCTGTATGATTTTGATGCTGTTGGGCTTACAAACCGAAACAGAAGCGATATTGTAATGATAGGCGGGAATTGTTTCAGGAGGTATTATGATGTGCAACGAACAGACTCATTTTCGGGAATACCTGATCAGCTTGAGTTTTCTGAAGTACGTGGAGAGGAAAAGTTTACTCCGATACCATGCCCTGAACCCGAGGTTAGTTTACCTTCTCATCCTATTATGCTGCCTATATTTAATCCGGTGCCATGGAATCCTGACCCTATTGTACCATCGCCGGAGATAGTTATACCCGGAGGTGTTACTGCAACTC
>JBQGDS010000307.1:0-4205 GCA_052039185.1 Flavobacterium sp. | reverse complement strand
TTCTTACAGCCGGATGTTAAACAGAAGACATATTCGTGTTAAGGTGATGCAGTCGATATATGCCATGCATCAAAACAGTTCAGACAGCCTGGACAAAGAGGAAAGATTCCTTTTTCAAAGTATTGATAACATCCTGGATCTATATCTCATTATGCTTTCGGCATTAGTTGAGATAAGGAATGCTGAGGAGGATTTTATTGAAAAATCCCGCAAAAAACATCTTGCCACTACCGAAGAGCGCAACCCCAACTGCAAGTTTATCAATAATGAGGTGCTTGAGCTGCTTAATGATAACAATTCACTGAGCATTGCACTGGAAGACCGAAAAATAAACAACTGGAAAAATAATGATGATTATATCCTTATTCTTCAGGAAGCTGTAAAAAGCAGCGAGGTTTATACTGCATACATGCACAATCGCGAGAACAATTTTGAGGAAGACCGCAATTTTGTACACGATATGTTTACCGAGGTTATTGCGCCGAATGAAAAGCTATATGAGTATCTTGAAGATTATAAGCTTACATGGATTGATGATATCCCGCTTGTAAATACTATGATTGCCAAGCAGCTTAAGCAGATTGAGGCAGAAGGTAAAGACGCTTTCCGTGTGCCTAAACTGTATAAAGACCTTGACGATAAAGATTTTGTAAAAGATCTTTTCCGTAAAACGGTGCTTAATGAAAAGGAACTGGCAAAAGAATTTATTGATAAAACGCCAAACTGGGATACAGAACGTATTGCCGAAATTGATGCTATAATACTTAAAATGGCCATATGCGAATTTCTTAAATTCCCATCGATACCTGTTAAAGTTACAATTAACGAATATCTTGAGATTGCAAAAGAGTATTCTACGCCAAAAAGTAGTATTTTTATCAACGGTATTTTGGACAATCTTGTTAAGGAATACCAGGCATCAAATAAATTAATAAAAACCGGAAGAGGTTTAATGTAACCTTTAAAACACTTAGTATGATAAAAAGATCTGTAGCTATGTTTGCCATAGCATCATTAATGCTTACAGCGTCGTGCAAGGAGAATGCTGCTTTGCGCATTGACGAAGAAACAGCTAAAAAAGCGGAAATGGCCCACGCCAATTCCGGAAAAATGCCAGTAATACAATTTGAATCTACCGATCACGACTTTGGTAAAATAAACGAAGGTGATAAGGTAGAGCACGTTTATAAATTTACCAATACCGGCAAGGCTGACCTTGTTATAACAAGTGCTAAGCCAAGCTGTGGCTGTACTGTACCAAGTTTTACGCAAACTCCTGTAAAACCGGGTGAAACAGGTGAGATAAAAGCTATCTTCGATTCATCAGGCAAGCCGGGTATGCAGCAAAAAACAATTACAGTTACGCTTAATACCGAAAAAGGTACTGAAATGCTTAACTTTAAAGCAGATGTTACACCAAAAGCGGGCGGCTCAGGCGTTGCTGTTCCTGCTATAACAAAACAATAATGGGACAGTTACAACAGTTTTTACCAATAATTTTAATGTTTGTGGTTATCTATTTCCTTATGATACTGCCACAACAAAAAAGACAGAAAAAAGAAAAGGAGTTTGAAAAGAACCTGAAAGTGGGTGACAGGATAATTACCAAAAGCGGCATACATGGCAGGATTGCTGAACTTGCTGAAGATTCAGTGGTTCTGGAAACCATGGCAGGTAAGCTAAAAATGGAACGTTCAGCAATATCGCTGGAACTTAGCCAAAAATTAGCTCCTAAAGCAAATTAAAAAAAGCCCATCAGTACTGATGGGCTTTTTGCATATACTAATTACGCTTTTTCATTTTAAATTTCTCTGAAGCAGGCTTACCTTGCTTAGTACCCGAAATTTCTGCAACAATTGAATCATTGCCCACTTTGTTATAAATGATTTTGTTAGGATAATCATGCTGTGGATTTTCAAAAACCAGTTGTTCTCCGGTAGCTGATGTCATTTCAAACCGTACCGGTTTTTCTTCATTTTGGCCGGGCACCGTAACTGTATAGCCCATCTTGCCGTCATGCTCTGCAAGTTCTACTGTTTCGGCAAATACAGTGTCTTTTCCGCCTACAACAAAATAGCTTTCGCCATGCATAACCGAATCGTTAACCTTTACCCAGTTTTCGGTAAGTTCTCCTTCGGCAGATGCATTTCCCCATTTGCCTAAAAACCATTCCGCTTTTTGAATGTTTTCATACGTTTTGCCCTTTTCAGCAATAGTGCTGTCCTTTTCCTCTTTCTTTTCATTGCAGGAAACCAGTGTGCATGCTACTGCTGCCGATAATAAAATAGTTTTCTTCATTGGTTAATTGTTTTCCTGCAAATTAACTAAATAAAACGTTACGCGTTAATTAGAACGCTTCGCTGCACAATGCAAAATTTATGGCAGCGCCGGCCATCATGCCCGAGGCTACCGCAATAGCAACTGATCGAACCTGTGAGGTGCAGTCGCCAGATGCATATATACCATTTATGGTGGTTTTCTTCATTTCATCTGTCACTATATATCCATGTTCATTTATAGCACAGCCTAAATCCTGTGGCAGCGTGCAATGCTGCTTTAATCCCGGACGTGTATATAGGGCTTTAATCAGGTATTTACTAC
This sequence comes from Flavobacterium sp., assembly GCA_052039185.1. GTDB lineage: Bacteria > Bacteroidota > Bacteroidia > Flavobacteriales > Flavobacteriaceae > Flavobacterium. The sequence goes on along the minus strand of JBQGDS010000307.1, from coordinate 1,604 downwards.
CTTTTCCACTAACAATAGAATTCATAAAACCATCTGTATGATTTATAGAACTGACTTTATCTTCAACAATAGGAATGTTATGTGAATTTATTTTTTGTAGTTGTTCGGTTGTAAAGTTATGTGGCCCATTAGTAAAAATAGTTATTTTAGTAGTTAGCTGACTGATTAGCATTGCATAATGCATGGCTGCATCACCATTACCCAATATTCCGGTACTTTTATCTTTCACTTCATATCCATGGCAGTACGGGCAGTGTATCACCGATTTTCCCCAACAGGCTAAAAGTCCTTCAATTTTTGGCAATGTATCCTCCACACCTGTTGCAAAGAGCAGTTTTTTGGCTTCAAAGCTTTCTCCTGATTCAGTTTTAACTATAAAACCATTATTTTTTCTTTCTGCAAAAATGGCTTTACCTTCAATAAACTCAACGGTAGGATATTTCAATACCTGTTCTTTAGCCGTTAATGCTATTTCAGCAGGTGTTTTACCATCATGGGTGATAAAGTTATGTGAATGGGGAGTAAAGCGGTTACAGGGTTTACCGCTGTCTATAATCAGCACTTTGCGTTTTGACCTGCCCAGTGCCATTGCTGCCGAAAGCCCGCTGTAGCTTCCGCCTATTATTATTACTTCGTACATTTTAAATGATTTAGGATTAATGTATTTTTGCCAAAGTTATATAAAATTTATATTATTGCAATATAGTTGCATTAGTGATTTATGAACAGGAGAAACACACCCGCCAAAAAAACGATATTAGAGTTACTAAAAGCTGAAAATTCCGCATTAAGTCAGGAAAGGATAGAGGCTGCCGTAAAAGGAGAGATGGACAGGGTAACCATATACCGTGTGCTGAACCGTTTTTGTGAAGATGGCATAACGCATAAAATACTGGGAGATGACGGTAAGTATTACTTTGCACTATGCCGTGATTGCGGCCATGAAAAGCATGACCATAACCATTTTCACTTCAGGTGCGTAGCCTGTAATAAAATAGAATGCCTTGACGAAAAAGTGGCGGTGCGCCTGCCTGATGGATACAGGATGGAGCATGTGGCAGGCTGGGTTACGGGTTATTGTGCCGGCTGTGTATAATGGTATACAATTTGCAATGGCTTACTGCGTTGGGAATCACAAAAAAATATGTAGTTTTGCACCCTGAAAACAAGGAGACACTAAAATGCTAGACAGATTACAGATAATAAAACAAAAGTTTGATGAAGTATCAGACCTTATCATTCAGCCGGATGTAATAGCCGACCAAAAGCGCTATGTTCAGCTGAATAAAGAATATAAAGATCTTAAAGGACTGGTAGAGAAGCGTGAGGAGTATATAAATGTATCGGGCAATCTTAAAGAAGCCCAGGAAATTATAGCAGATGGCAGCGACGCTGAAATGGTGGAGATGGCCAAAATACAGCTAGATGAAGCGAAAGAAAGGCTTCCGCAGCTTGAAGATGAAATAAAATTCATGCTGATACCTAAAGACCCGGAAGATGCCAAGAACGTAATGGTAGAGATTCGTGCCGGTACCGGAGGCGATGAAGCCAGTATATTTGCGGGTGACCTGTTCAGGATGTACACAAAATACTGCGAAGGCAGG
>JBQGDS010000306.1:0-1694 GCA_052039185.1 Flavobacterium sp. | reverse complement strand
TTGTTATAGTTAAGCCCTGCCTGTACTTCAAATCTTTTTGAGAGCTGAAGGCGTAATTGCGCAAAAGCATTTATAAAATTACGCTTTTGCCTGCTGCCTGTAATCCTATTTCCTTCAACGCTACCCTGCCCGTTATTTTGCTGGTATAGGTTAGCATACGTACCTCCTTCAAAACTATCATTAAAATATTCCATTCCCGCTATAAATGATGTCTTGATTCCGCCTAAAGTCATACTGCCGCTAAATTGTGTGCGCGCTCCGTAAGCCGAAGTATTCTGGGTAAGGATATCAAACGGGCGGGGCTCATAATTTTCTTTTACATTAATAAAAACCGATGTTGCATTATCAAGCCACGAAGCCAGGCTAAAATCATAGGCCAGGCCACCTAGCCATGAATTGTACCGTTCATACCCTCTTGATGCTGCCCATGTTGGCGCAGCGCCCCTCGGGTTGTTATCAAACATATTTTTATCAATCGAGCTTGGAATGTAGGCACGCAGATAGGTATAGTTACCGAAATACGTCAGCTTGCTTTTTTCTTTTCGAAACAACTCACCAGCGAGCGTTACACCCTCACGGTAATAAGCGCTGTTATCCCGGTAGCCGTCAGTTTCAAATTTATGATAGCCCAGGTTCAGGCTGCCTCTTTCTGTGTTGAACCCGTAGTTTATGGTATTCTTGACCAATCCGTATGAGCCATGCGTAGCGCTTATAGCTGCCCTGTGTCCTTGTTTTTTGGTAAATTTGGGGGTTATAAGTATTGCGCCACCAAGCCCTGCCCCGTAAAGGCTCGACAGTGGCCCTTTAATTACCTCAACCTGATCTATCAGCTCAAGATCAATATCTTCAATAGTAGTTTCACTATCACCCGATGTTAATGGTATGCTGCCGTAAAACGCCCTTATTTTATTAGTTCCGTACGGAGTCCTTGCACCTATACCACGAATAGAGATCCGGTTGGTGTTTATGCTTCCGCTTTGCATAAATATGCCAGGCAGCGTATTAAGTACAGGTGAAATATCAGACAGATTATTGCGCTGCAGGTCAGCAGGATTAAGTATGCCTACAGATGCCGGGGCATTAAGCAGGCTATCATTAATGTGGTAGTTACTGATTACAACCTCTTTAATTATATTAGAATTAGTAAGGGTATCAGTTTGCGCCGATACTACTGCAGAAATCATTATCAAGATTGGCAACAGCAATTTTCTGTACATCCGATGTTTATTTTATATTGAAATCACTAAAAAATAATCCCGACAGATTGGTATCGGGATTATCTTAGTTATTATGTTTTGTTATTATCCTTTGTAAGTCACTTTCCACAACGTGTTGCCACTATCATCATTTACAAGCAGCGAACCATCGTTCATTACAGTAACATCAACCGGACGGCCATATACATTGGCTTTCTTTTCATCGGCAATAAACCCTGTAAGGAAATCCTGTGGCTGCCCTGATGGCTTGCCATTTTTAAACGGTACAAAAAGTACTTTATAACCACTTAGTACGCTGCGGTTCCACGAGCCATGCTGCCCAACAAAAGCACCGTTTTTATACTGTGCCGGAAAATTACCCTTATCATAAAACGCAATACCTAATGATGCGGTATGGTTACCAACAGCCACATCGGGCACTATAGCTTTTTCCACCAGGTCTTTGCGCTGTCCTTTCAGGCGCGGATCTTCAATCTT
>JBQGDS010000305.1:0-2392 GCA_052039185.1 Flavobacterium sp. | reverse complement strand
ACATACAACTGTTAAATGAACAACCAAAATAAGATTAACAACTACCGCAGGCTTATTATGCGCGGATTAACAAAAAATGTAGGTGTTGTACATACTCCTGTACAACCCGGTGAAAAAGCAGATTTTAAGCGAATACTCATAATACGCCCAAACAACAGGTTAGGGAACCTTATCCTTATTACACCATTATTGCAGGAACTTACGACTGTTTTTCCTGATTGCGAAACAGACCTGTTTGTGCGTGGCGGCCTTGCCCCGGTATTATTTAAGAACTATCCCAATATCGGCAGGATTATAGAATTACCAGGAAAACCGTTTAAAAAATTGTTTTCGTATGTAAGAGCCTGGTTTAAGCTGACAAACAGGAGGTATGATCTTGTAATTAATGTAATACCCGAATCGTCATCAGGGCGACTGGCAACAGGTTTTGCGCGCAGCAGGCACAGGATATTCGGAAACCCTGAGGCTGAAAAAGGAAAAGACAGCCATGTAGCTGCCACAACCGTACAAAATATTCGCGATTTTTTAGCACTATTTGGTATCGACAGGAAAAATGTACCAATACCTGTACCTGATATAAAACTGGATTTGGCTGAAATAGCAAAAGGTAAGCAGTTATTACAATCTGTTGTACCGGGCAGCAAGCCTGTAATAAGTATTTTTACTTATGCTACCGGACAAAAGTGCTACCTGCCGGACTGGTGGAAGCCTTTTTATGATAAACTTCAGCAAGCTTTTCCTGGTTATACCATTGTAGAAGTTTTGCCAGCCGAAAATGTCTCGCAGATTGATTTCCAGGCACCTTCTTTCTATAGCAGGAACATTCGCGATATAGGTGGTTTTTTAGCCAACACAGCACTATTTATTGGTGCCGATAGCGGTATTATGCACCTTGCAAATGCATCAGGAACACCTACAGTAGGGTTGTTCAGGTACACCAAGCCAAAACGTTACGCGCCTTACGGAAATGGCAGCCTTGCTATAGATACCAATAAAGGTGCGGAGGATGAATGGCTTGCGGTAATTGCAGGTATTTTGGAAAAGTCAGGTAAGCAATAATTACTGAATATCAATCCTGAGTTTTGTTTCAGCAAAGGCTTCTACAGTATCCTTATAATCGGTTTCATCCCAGTTGGTGTCTTCATGAACTGCTTCAAATTCTTTTGCCCAGTTGATAAATTCGCTTATATCGGCCCTTGAGTCACCCGAAAAAAATCCTTTTTGACCTGCTATAAAAGCAATATCGGCAATAGATTCAAACAATTTGTTTTCCTCAATAGTATAACGAAGGTCATTCATAAAATAAGTATTAAATTATTGATTGTGATTAATTGCAAATTGGTAAAAATCAGTGTATTCCTAACATATTTCCGGTTAATTTATTAACATGTTTTTACACTTTAATCCGCAAGCATTACCTTACAAATCACGTTCTGCCACTAAATACTTTATTTTACAGATAATATATTTAAACGCAGCTATAAATCACAATATTGTAAAATAGTGTGAGATTAAGCACTTAAAGAAATAAAAATGATATTTCTAAAACGTTATCTTTGCGTTGCTAAAATCAAAATATGGCTACTATACTTATCATTGGCGCCTGCGGGCAGATAGGCACTGAACTGACTAAAAAGCTTCGCGAAGTATACGGAACTGACAATGTAATTGCTTCTGATGTGCGCAAGGGCAATGCAGAATTTGTAGCATCGGGGCCTTTTGAAGTGGTAAATGCGCTTGACTTTAACCAGGTTGAAACCGTTATAGAAAAATATAAGGTAGATGAGGTATACCTAATGGCAGCGCTGCTTTCAGCAACGGCCGAGAAAAATCCTGCCTTTGCATGGGACCTCAATATGAATTCGCTTTTCCATGTGCTTAACCTTGCCAAAGCCGGTAAGATCAAGAAAATATTCTGGCCAAGCAGTATTGCCGTTTTTGGCCCTACAACGCCTAAACAGCAAACACCGCAATATACGGTTATGGAACCTTCAACGGTGTATGGTATTTCAAAACAATCAGGTGAAAGGTGGTGTGAATATTATAATTCTATTTATGGTGTTGATGTACGCAGTATACGCTATCCGGGCCTTATTAGCTGGTCGACCCCACCGGGCGGAGGCACTACTGATTATGCAGTGGATATATATTACAAAGCATTAAGTGATGGCAAATATACCTGTTTCCTGAATGAAGAAACGCGCCTGCCAATGATGTACATGGATGATGCCATACGCGCAACAGTTGAAATTATGCAGGCTCCTGCCGAAAATATCAAAATACGCTCATCATACAATCTTTCGGCGATGGACTTTACGCCTGTAGAAATTACAGAAGCGATAAAAAAGCATATTCCGGATTTTACAATTGACTATGCCCCTGATTTCCGTCA
>JBQGDS010000304.1:0-8327 GCA_052039185.1 Flavobacterium sp. | reverse complement strand
AAGGCAGGTAATTATGGTCTATTTCATTTACCTGACGCGAATAATTGTCGCGTACGTTATAATTGATAACCTTCGATTCGGAAAAGAAGCCTTTTTCCGGTTTTTGCTTGTAATAAAAAGAGTCGCCTGACTCATCCCAGGTATAGGCGTAACCACTGCCCGGAGCATCAGTGATCTGGCTGACTTTCATATGCTGCATATCCAATAGGTAAACACCTTTCATGTGCTCACCCGTAAGCAGTACATATTCCCCGGTGGGAGAAAATACGGGATTGGTGTAGCCGCCGTCTACCTCAATCCGCTTGTAATCGTCAATCTTCTGTGCGGAGATTGATAAGCCCATAAATAATGAGCCCAGCAGAATAATTTTTTTCATAATTATAAATAGGTTTTTGTTAGTTCTTAAAAATAAGTTAACTAAAAGCTTTAAATATAAAATTTATGTTAAAAAATTATTCTTTTATTTTTATTTTTAAGTTATTATTTAAATATTTAATTGATAAAATTCAAATAATAGATATTTTGTTATAATAAAAATTTTATTGCAGAGGTATTTTTGTCAAATTGATTGAAATTTAATGTGCTGAAACCATTTTAAGGCCAACGATTGATGCAATAAGTGTAGTAATGAAAAACATACGCATAAAAGTAGCCGGTTCTTTAAACACAAAAATGCCAACAAGTACTGTACCTACAGCTCCAATCCCTGTCCATACTGCATACGCTGTACCTAAAGGAAGTGTTTGCGTTGCTTTAAGTAAAAGCCCCATACTAATTACCAGGCATGCAGCAAATGCGGTATACCATAAATAAGCCTCAGTCCCGGTTGCTTCTTTAGCCTTGCCTAATGAAAACGTAAACCCTACTTCAAACAATCCTCCTAAAATTAATAGTATCCAGTTCATAATTTTTTGTTTTAAATGAGAATGCAAAGCTATGATGTTAGTATTGGAATAAATTTTGCAAATGACAAAAAATGAAATTACCCGCTTTTTGCACGTATCCTGCTCAGGCTGGCCTGTGTAATACCAAGATAGGAAGCAATATGCCCTAATTGAACACGATGTATAAGGTGAGGGTAATTTTTGATGAGTTCATTATATCGCTCAATGGCGGTGCGGAACTGTCGTGAAATAAGGCGTTCTTCTACGCGCATCAATTCCTGTTCGGCAAATTTCCTGCCCCAATTGGCTATATGTATATCTTTTTCAAAAAGTTGTTGTATAGCGCTGGCTTCCAATTCATAAAAAGTACAGTCTTCCAGCAGTTCAATGCTTTCATACCCTTTCTCTTTATAAATATAGCTTTTCATAGATATTATAGTGTCACCTTCCTTACCAAACCAAAAAGTGATCTGGTGGTTTTCTGTATCGGCATAAGCGCGTACAATGCCCTGCTTTATAAGGTATATTTTAGTTTCTACCTTATTGGCATGCATGAGTATATGCCCTTTAGGATAATTCACTTCGATTATATGGCTCTTAAGCCTCTCTGCAGACTCTCCGGGGAGTGGGTGTACATTGTATATTATATGGTCAATATGCATAGTAAGAGTAATATTGGTGCAAATTTACAGCTATTGGGCTCATGGTTTGTATAAATAATAAAGCCATCCGTTTAAAGATGGCTTTGCAAAATTATATGTATCTAATTACTCAGTATCTATACGGTATATATCTACTATGCCGTGTGTTATTTTTTCAACATCAATTTTAAGGTCTATTAGCTTACCACTTCGCATATCGAATATCCATCCGTGTACGGTAATATTTCTTTCGGCAACCGCTTTTTGTACTTCTGCTGTTTTAATAACATTAATACATTGCTCCTGTACATTAAGCTCCACGAGGCGGTCGTAACGGGCAGCTTCATCAGTAATGGCATTAAGCTCCTTTCGGTGTATGCGATATACATCCCTTATATTACGAAGCCATGGGTTAAGTATGCCCAGGTCGGTTTGTTCCATAGCTGCTTTTACACCGCCACAGTTATAATGGCCACATACTACAACGTGGTTTACCTTTAGGTGACTTACCGCATAATTTATGACAGACATAACGTTAAGGTCGGTATTAGGAACCATATTGGCAATATTGCGGTGTACAAAAGCCATGCCCGGCTGTACACCCATTAACTCTTCGGCTGTAACACGGCTGTCACTGCAGCCTATATAAAGTATTTCGGGAGATTGGCCTGCTGCAAGCTTGTCGAAATAATCACCGTCAACTGCAAGTTGTTTTGCTATCCATTCGCTATTGTTGTCAAATACCTTTTTAATATCCATGCGCTTAAATGTTGTTTTGCCTGCAATTTATACGATTTTAAGCAATTGGCATATGTTTTTTGTAGTCTTTTAACATCCTGCCTGATACTGAAATTCTTAACCTTAAAAAGTTTATACGCTCCCTATAATTGTTATTTTTGCAAAAAATTAAAACAATACAACTAAATGCTTATTATTGGAATTGCCGGTGGTACCGGAAGCGGAAAAACCACTGTTGTACACCAGATAATGAACGAGCTGCCTTCAACTGAGGTAGGTATCATATCGCAGGATCATTATTATAAGGAGACAACAAACCTTAGCTTTGAAGACCGTTCAAAAATAAATTTTGACCACCCGAGGGCTATTGATTTTGAACTTCTTGTAGCGCACCTTAAAGAGCTTAAGGCGGGGAGGAATATTGAGCAGCCTGTATATTCATTCGTTACGCACAACCGTACCGACGATAGTATACTTACCCATCCAAGGAAGGTAATGATAGTAGAAGGTATATTGATACTTGCCAATCCTGAACTTAGGGATTTGTTTGATATTAAGATATTTGTACATGCTGATCCTGATGAGAGGCTTATACGCCGCCTGAAAAGGGATATTGCAGAGCGCGGCCGTGATATGGAAGAGGTGCTGAACCGCTACCAAAATACACTGAAGCCTATGCATGAGCAGTTTATTGAGCCTACCAAAGCACATGCTGATATTATTATACCTAATGATAAATACAATACGGTAGCTATTGATGTGGTTAGGGCGGTAATAAACCAGAGAATACTATAGTTATAAATTTCAAACGGCAAATTCCCTTTTTAAAGATGTATTGCTGTTTGGAATTTCTTAAATTAGCCCCATGAAGCTTAAAAACATAACCAACAAATATCCTTTCCTTAAAATATTGGGGAACAGGTATGTACTGGTTATAATTTTTGTAGCGGTCTGGTTGCTGTTCCTCGATAACTATTCTTACATGGAACACCGTGTGCTTGATGAAAAGATAAACGAGCTGGAAGAAAATAAGGATTATTACATTCAGGAAATTAAAAAGGACAGTACCAGTATTAAGGAACTGAACGATCCCAGCCAGACAGAAAAATATGCCCGTGAGAAATACTACATGAAACGGGAAAACGAGGATATTTACATCATAGAGTATGAAGACAGTATCCCTGAAGAAAAAACAAAAGCACTATAAAACCTTCACTTATGAGTGAAAACCTATTTGAAGAATTTGGCCCTGTTTCCTCAAAACAATGGAAACAGCAGATACAATTTGAGCTGAAAGGCGCCGATTATAACGAAACCCTGGTTTGGGAAAGTCCTGAAGGCATTAAGGTAAAACCTTTTTATCATGCTGATGAGTTTACAGAAGGTGTATCTGTATCAACAAAAGCCGCAGATTTTAAGATATGCCAGAACATATTTGTTCAGGATGTAGAAAAATCAGCAGGGCGTGCTGCAAGCACCTTAAAGCGTGGTGCTGAAGCTTTGCGCTTTACCATACAGGATGAAAATACCGATGTGCAGCAACTGCTTTCGGCCCTTCCGCTGGGTAATATTCCTGTTTTCTTTTATTTGGGTTTCCTTTCAATCGATTTCGTAAAACAGCTGAATGATATTGCGAAAGACAGGCACACTGTTTTTTATGTACAGCTTGACCCTGTAGGTCAATTGGCTAAAGATGGCAACTGGTATAATAATCTTGAAAAAGATTTTGATGTGCTGAATACACTGGCAATTACCTGTCCCGATATTCATTTCCTGAGTGTTGATGGAAGCCTATACCAAAATGCAGGAGCTAACATAGTACAGCAAATTGCCTATACACTTGCACATGCTAATGAATACTTTAACCGTATTGCAACAATAAACAAGCCGGTAGTTTTACAGGTGGCGGTAGGTACAAATTACTTTTTTGAGATTGCCAAGCTGCGTGCGCTGAGGTTACTGTTCGGTACAATAGCTAAAGAATACGACCATAATTTTGACTGCCATATTATAGCTGTGCCTACCAGGCGCAATAAAACGTTATATGATTATAACGTAAACATGCTGCGTACCACGACAGAATGCATGAGTGCTGTACTGGGTGGTGCTGATACGGTAGCTAACTTAGCGTATGATGCCATATACCATAAAGATAACGAGTTTGGTGACAGGATAGCACGTAACCAGTTACTGGTTCTTAAAAACGAAAGCTATTTTGATAAGGTAAACAATCCGGCTGATGGGGCATATTATATAGAAGAGCTTACACAGCAGCTGGCAGAAAAAGCTTTACTGTTATTTAAAGATATTGAAGCCAATGGCGGATTTATCACACAATTAATTGAGGGTACTATTCAGCGTAAAATACAGGAAAGCGCAGCAAAGGAGCAGGAACTTTTTGATAACGGCAGGGAAATACTGTTAGGTACAAATAAGTATCCTAACAAAAATGATAAAATGAGCCATGACCTGGAACTGTTCCCATTTGTAAAAAACAATCCGCGTAAAACCCTGGTAACACCAATTATTGAGAAAAGGCTTGCCGAAAAACTGGAACAGGAAAGGCTGGAGCAGGAAAAAATAAGTTCAGAATAGTAGAGAAATGAGAAAAAACCTCCAACATATAAAGCTTACTACGGAACCTAAAGTGCAAAATCCGCAGCTGCCGGAGCAGGATGCCTTTGTAACTGCCGAAGGAATTGCCGTAAAGCAGACCTATACCCGGGATGATATTGCTAACCTGCAACACATTGATTTCGGTGCAGGATTTGCTCCAAACCTTCGTGGACCGTATGCTACTATGTATGTACGCCGTCCCTGGACCATCCGTCAGTATGCAGGATTTTCAACAGCCGAGGAGAGTAACGCGTTTTATCGCCGTAACCTTGCGGCAGGTCAAAAAGGGCTTTCTGTAGCGTTTGACCTTGCTACGCACCGTGGCTACGATTCTGATCATGAACGAGTGGTGGGTGATGTTGGTAAGGCAGGTGTTGCTATTGACAGTGTTGAAGACATGAAAGTGCTGTTTGACCAGATACCACTTAATGAGATGTCGGTATCAATGACAATGAATGGCGCTGTATTGCCCATAATGGCATTTTACATTGTAGCTGCCGAAGAGCAGGGTGTAAATCCGGAATTGCTTTCAGGAACTATACAGAATGATATATTGAAGGAGTTCATGGTACGTAATACTTACATTTATCCGCCTGCACCTTCAATGAAAATAATTGCCGATATATTTGAATTTACCAGCAGGAAAATGCCGAAGTTCAACTCTATAAGTATATCTGGTTATCACATGCAGGAAGCCGGTGCTACTGCCGATATTGAGCTGGCATACACTTTGGCTGATGGATTGGAATACATTCGTACCGGGCTTGCTGCGGGTATGAAAATTGATGATTTTGCGCCTCGCCTTTCATTTTTCTGGGCTATTGGCATGAATCATTTTATGGAGATTGCCAAAATGCGGGCAGGGCGTATGCTTTGGGCGAAACTATTAAAACAATTTGAGCCTAAGGACGAAAAATCACTTGCGCTTCGTACACATTGCCAAACGAGCGGGTGGAGCCTTACCGAGCAGGATCCCTTTAACAATGTGGCGCGTACGGCTATTGAGGCCGCCGCTGCTGCTTTTGGAGGAACGCAATCATTACACACCAATGCGCTTGACGAGGCTATTGCGCTGCCTACCGATTTTTCGGCACGCATAGCCCGTAACACACAGATATTCCTTCAGGAAGAAACTAAAATAACAAAAACCGTCGACCCTTGGGCAGGAAGCTACTATGTGGAAAGCCTTACTGATGAAATAGCTAAAAAAGCCTGGACACTGATTCAGGAAGTGGAAGAACTGGGAGGTATGACCAAGGCTATTGAAGCAGGAATACCAAAACTGCGTATTGAAGAAGCTGCAGCACGCAAGCAGGCAAGGATAGACAGCGGACAGGATATTATAGTTGGTGTAAACAAATACCGTCTTGAAAAAGAAGACCCGCTACATATACTTGATGTAGATAACCAAATGGTACGCCGCCAGCAGATTGAAAGGCTGGAGCAGATAAAAGCTACGCGTGATTCGGTAAAAGTAAAAGAATGCCTTGACAGGCTTACGGCTTCTGCTAAATCAGGCGAAGGGAATTTATTGGAATTGGCTGTAGCCGCTGCGCGCCACAGGGCAACCCTGGGAGAAATAAGTGATGCGCTGGAAACAGTTTATGGCAGGTATAAAGCACAAATTAAATCATTTAGCGGAGTGTACAGTAAAGAGATAAAGAACGATGAGAGCTTTGAGAAGGCCAAGCAGCTGGCTGATGAGTTTGCCAAACTGGAAGGCCGCCGACCGAGGATAATGATTGCCAAGATGGGTCAGGACGGACACGACCGTGGCGCTAAAGTTGTGGCCACTGGTTATGCCGATGTAGGTTTTGATGTGGATATCGGGCCATTATTCCAAACGCCGGCTGAAGCAGCCAAACAGGCTGTGGAAAATGATGTGCATATATTGGGTGTGTCATCATTGGCGGCAGGGCACAAAACACTGGTGCCACAGTTGGTCGAGGAACTTAAAAAATATGGGCGCGAAGATATTATGGTAATAGTAGGTGGTGTAATTCCTGCGCAGGACTACCAATACCTGTTTGATGCCGGTGCTGTTGCTGTTTTTGGGCCCGGTACTAAAATCAGTGAAGCAGCAATTAAAATTTTAGAAGTATTAATAAAAGGATTTGAATAATGAAACTTTCACCTGAGCATATCGCGCTATGGAAGGCTATACATAAAATCTTGTGGGAAGATTGGGATCCTATCGGAATACATCTCAGTGGAGCGCCAGATGATGAATATGATGGATATGTTCCTCAAATATTTCAGTTGAAAATTCAGAATGCCACAGAAGATACCATTACGAATCAATTATTGATAGATCATGAGTATATAATGGGTATGCCGGGAAATATTGATGACTGTCGGCAAATTGCAAAAAAGATAATAGCGTTAAATTAAAAAAAAAGCTTCCCATGCGGGAAGCTTTTTTCATAAATAATGGGCTGCAATTGAGGTAAGGTGTGTAACCCTTTTGTTCCATTCGTCAGTACTGTTATATTCATGGGCGGGTATGCGCCATATTTTTGTTTCATGAACGCAGTGACCAAAATTTTCAAGCTCTTTTGCTGTGGCAAAATTTTTAAGCTTTTCAAGTCCGCACATTGACACTATTGCAAAATCGGGCATAATTTCCAGTTGCTTTACCGCATGCAATATATCGGTTACCCGTTTTTTCTGTTCAGTAGGCGATATAGCTACCATCAGTACTCTTTTATCTTTTACCGTGGCAATATAATTAGAGCCGTCCAGCTCTTCTTCTATCGCAGGTTCAATTAGCGGATTTCCCTGCTCATCAAAACAAACTTTTTTAATTGCCTGGGGTTTCAGGCGTTTGCAAATCTCTTTTACGGTTACAGATTTACCGGAACTTTTAGCTCCTTTTATAATCATGTACTTCATAGTATATAATTGGTTTTTGGGTGGCGTGTATATATCTGTTTTTATACAAGCAAAAAAGTAAAAATATTTTACAATTTATTTAAAAAACGCATAGATAAAGCATAGACAATAAATATTTTATAAGTTTTTAAATAATTGATATTTAGTCTATTATTTTTTATAAAGTACTTTATTGAATATTCATATTTAAAATATAGATATTCTTAAAATGATTTTTTGCTGAAACCGATTTTGTAGTATTACGTTAATAACGATTTACAATATCATAATCTTTTGTTTAAGGCAACGCAACGTCTGCTCATGTCATTAAAGTTAATTTTGGCTCTCTAAATCATTATTAACCAACAAAATAGTATGATGAGATTTTTACAAAAATCATTTAGCAGGCTTTTGCCAGTGCTTACAATTTTAATCAGTGGAGCTATGTGGGGGCAGATAACGCTTCCGGCAGCGTCGCCATACTCACAAAACTTTAACACTACTCCGGGAGCAACCGGAACTACTTATCCGCAGGGCTGGATGGCTTACAGGGGTATGAATTTGGATAACACCATGT
>JBQGDS010000303.1:0-2936 GCA_052039185.1 Flavobacterium sp. | reverse complement strand
GTTTATAAAGGTAATGATGGCCAATATCCATACTTCCCGCCTGAAACCACGGAAGTTATTGATATAGCGGGTAAAAGCCTGCTGAAGCATGTTGAAAGGATGGATTAGCTGCAAAGTTACAAATGATTTATATTGTCGTCTGTAAACTTTTGGCTAATTTTTAATTACTGCCTGAGCTGCGATAATGTGATTAAAACTATTGCTCCCAGTGCCATTATAAGCCCCAGGTAATTTAGTTTCGACAGTTTTTCCTTAAATATAAGTATGCCTGTTAAGCTGCCTAAAACTATTACGCCCATGTTCATTGTGGCAAATACAGTTGATGGATTATCTGAAAATTCTTTGTGTGCGGAAAGATAAAAATAAATGTTGCCAAAATTAAAGATACCTACCAATGCGCCAAAGGCAAGGTTCATGACGCTGATTTCTTTTTTCAGCATGATAATTTTATAAAGCGCAATGACAAAAGCAACAATAAGCGCACCGCAAAACACAATAAATAACGATGTGGTATACGGCAGGGTAGTACGGGTTGCTATTTGCTTAAAAAGTATATCAATGATCCCGAAGCCTAAAAGCACAATTGCAGGATAGTGCCATTTATGTGCTGTATTGCTGTCAGGTTTAAGCAAAATAAGCAAAATGGCGGGGAAACCTATTGCAAGGCCGATAATTTTATAAGCGCTGAAAGTTTCTCCAAAAAGAAGCCATGCAGCAAGCAGTGGGATAAATAGGGAAAGGCGTTGGGCTGCATCGGTTTTTACGATACCCATGAAACGTATTGAGGCTGCCAGTAAAAGGAAAATTGTGGGCAACAGTAAAGACAGGGCAATATAAATGCCCCATGGTGCAGAATTATTTATACTATTTACTTCGGGAGTAAAAAAAAGATAGCAAAGTATAGCGGCGAAAACATAGTTCCAGGCTACAACCTGAGATACAGTTATATTGTATTGTCTTGCAACTTTAAAAATCACACCAACCGAAACGCTGCAGATGATACTTAATATAAGATAGAGCATGTGTCTTTATTTATCGGAATAACAAATGTAGCAGGTTTTTTATTCAGGTGTTTATCCATGTTTCGTATATTTGAAACTGTTATAGATAACACGTGCCCAATGAGGTTTTTATACATTGTAATTTTATTTATTTTTGATACATGCGCATTCGCGCAACAAGATGCGTGGGTATATTTTGCCGATAAACCTGATGCAACTTATTACATGGCTAACCCTCTTGAAATGCTGTCGCAGCGTGCTCTTGACCGAAGGGCAGCACAGGGTATTGTATTGGATAGTAAAGATGTTCCTGTACACCAGCTGTATATAGATCAGGTAACGGCATCGGCAGGAATCACTGTTATGGCAAAATCGAAATGGCTTAATGCCCTGCACATTCGGGGGAGTATATCAAATATTACTGCACTTTCAAATTTTACCTTTGTAGATCATATTGAATTTGCCGACAAAACACTAAATCAAAGAGTTGCAACACCACGATCTCATCAGGCAATTACAAAAACGCTTGATGTTACTACTGTGTACAATTATGGTAATTCAGCGCCACAGGTTGCCATGCTTAACGGGCAGACACTACATCAGCAGGATTACACAGGCAGCGGCAAAATAATTGCAGTTATGGATTCGGGGTTTCCGGGCGTAAATACAGCACAGCCTTTTCAAAGGATGATGGTTAATAACCTTGTACTGGATGGTTATAATTTTGTACAGCGTACAGATAATTTTTACTCCGGACATTTTCATGGCACTTATGTGCTTTCCACAATGGCAGGGTACGCCGAAGGACAGCTTGTAGGTACTGCGCCTGATGCACAGTATTATCTTTTTATAACCGAAGACAACAGCAGTGAGAACCCGGTAGAAGAATCGCTTTGGGTTGAAGCTGCCGAACTTGCAGATAGCCTGGGAGTAGATGTAATTAATACATCATTAGGTTATTTTAATTATGATAATCCTGCGTACAATTACACCTATGCTGATATGGATGGGCAAACCGCCTTTATGACACGTGGAGCCAACATAGCATTTAGCCGTGGGATGATATTGGTAAACTCTGCGGGCAACAGCGGTGCCACATCCGATCCGCATATTACCGTTCCTGCTGATGCCTTTAACGTGCTTACCGTTGGTGCGGTAGATGCATCTGAAGTTATTGCGCCATTCAGCTCTACAGGGCCCTCGTCTGACAATCGTGTAAAGCCTGATGTAGTGGCGCAGGGTGTTTTGGCTACTGTGTCGGATGTGTCGGGAAACATTATCTTGTCAAACGGGACTTCATTTTCAGGACCCATAACTGCGGGACTTGTAGCTTGCCTTTGGCAGGCGCTGCCTGATAAAACCAATCTTGAAATTGTACAGCTAATACGCCAGTCGGCCGACAGGTATAACACTCCTAATGCCCAATATGGTTACGGAGTGCCTGATTTTGGCCTCGCTTTGCAGCAGGCAATGGGTCTGCCTCCTGTACAGCAGACTGCAATTATGCTGTACCCAAATCCTGTTAGCGATTTTGTAACTATAGCATTGCCTCAAAATACCCAAGGAAACATAAGTATTTTTAATACACTGGGACAATTGATATTAACCGAAAACATATCAGGACAAACCAGTATAAATGTTACTAATCTTGCTACGGGACTTTACAATTATAGGATCGAGGCAGCTGGGCAGGTAAAAACAGGTAAAATAATAAAGCAGTAAATAAACACAATAATGAATCGCATTACCCAACTTTTTAATATTCAATATCCAATAATACAAGCCGGGATGATATGGGCCAGCGGCTATAAACTGGCAAGTGCAGTAAGCAACGCAGGCGGACTCGGGATAATAGGAGCAGGATCTATGTATCCTGATGTGCTGAGGGAGCATATCCAAAAATGTAAAAAAGCAACTGACAAGCCTTTTGCTGTC
>JBQGDS010000302.1:0-2313 GCA_052039185.1 Flavobacterium sp. | reverse complement strand
TTACAATATACTGGTCTAAAACCTGTTTTTCCTCTTCGCTAAAGCGTTCGGTAGGCTTGGCAATTATGGCAAGGTCATATTTTTGTAAAGCCTTTAAAGTTGCCTTTGGATCTTTAGTAACAGAGTCTAACGTGAACGGGCCTATGTAATAGCTTTCCCTTATCTGTTTAATAAAATCGGCCATAAAAATATCGTGCAATTCGCCCTTGCCACGTATTACAGCTACCTTTTTTTCTTTCTCTTTTGTTACTTTATTAAAAGCATCGGCAAATGCATATTCAAGGTGCTGAACCGAACTTACAACCTTTTCGGCAGTAGTGGCACCCATCATGTTTTTAAGCAGTGGAATGCGTACGCTTTTATCTTTATAATTGGCAATAGCATATGGAAATACCATAGCCTCGCTTTGTTTGCCTTTATCATTAACCATTATGCTGGCAGGCTTCATGCCGGCTCCTGTGAAAGAGTCAAAAATGGCTTTATCTATATCGGTAATATTCTCAATGCTGCTTTTTATCTCGGCTTCTTCCTTTGCAGATTTTATTTTGTTATCCAGCCTGAAGATGGTATAAATCAGTTTGCGTTTTGTTTCGGCAGCGCTTTCCGATTCATCCATTGGATTGAAGAATGTAAACTTTACATTAGGATTATAGGCTTCAAATTCCTGTAATAACTGGCGCGTTTCATCCTGCAGGCGCTTAAACTCACCAGGAAACTGGCCTTCAAGAAAAACATCTATATAAACAGGCTCGTCAATGTTTTTTATAATGTCCAGCGAAGTTTGAGATAGTGTATAACGCTTGTCATGGGTAAGGTCAAAACGCTTAAATATAAAACTGCCGGCAAAGTTTACTACAAGTAATATGGCTATAATTACACCAAGTTGTTTCAGGTTATTATTTTTACGTGCTTCCATTATCCTTTAAGTGTTTTAAGTTTATAAACAGTTAAAGAAAGGAACAGTACTGCTATACTGATAAAGTATATAATATCCCTTGTGTCAAGCACGCCACGGCTCATGCTTTTAAAATGGTAATCCATACCTAGTGAAGCTATAAAATTACTCATGCCTCCTGCAAAACCCGAAAGGCCTTCAAACCCGAAATAAAATATAAAGCAAAGAAAGACTGCCATAATAAATGCAACAATCTGGTTATCGGAAAGGGTAGAGGTAAAAATACCTATTGCTGTATAACCTGCAATTAAAAACAACAGCCCGAAATAGGAGCCAAGCGTACTGCCCATATCTACATTTCCTGGAGGATTGCCCAGTCCCTGTAAAACGAATACATAAATAATTGTTGGGATTAATGCTAACAGGATAAGCACAAAAGCGCCAAGGAACTTACCGTTTACAATTTCCCACATGCTTAGTGGTTTGGTAAAAAGCAATTCTATTGTGCCTTGTTTCTTTTCATCAGAAAAGCTACGCATTGTTACGGCAGGTATCAGGAAAATAAGAATCCATGGCGCAAGCGTAAAAAACGGACTCAGGTCGGCAAAGCCACTATCCAGTATGTTGAAGTCGCCTTCAAATACCCAAAGGAATAAACCATTGAGTAAAAGGAAAATCGCTATGACCAGATAGCCTATCGGCGACCCGAAAAACTCTTTAATTTCCCTTAATAATAATGCTTTCATATTTAATAATCACTAGTATTAATTTTAGTCAGGTACAACTATTCTAAAGTTACCAGTTTATCAACGCTCCATGCCTCAGGCTTCTGGTTAAAAAACTGTTTGGTATAAGTCCATACACCATTAAAAAGCTCGGAATTACGGTAGTTTTCCAGGTCCTGTTCACTATCCCAGTAACTGTAAGTAAAAAATACCGAAGGGTTGTTTTTATCCCTGTATAGCTCTAAGAAACGGTTTCCCGGGAAGTTTCGTATATTACTTTTAACTTCATCAAAATTGTTTAGGAAAGCCTCTATTTTATCTTCCTGAAAACTCATCTTAACTATGCGTACAAACATAAAGTATTTATTGTTTTTAAAAATTCAATCAGTCTTTAAAAATCACATTAATTACATCGCGGTATTTCAGCCCAAGTAATGAGCGTGCTGTTCCCACCGTTTGAGGGTTACTGCGGTATATAGCTATTTCCAGGAAACCTGCCTCGTTAAACAGTGCGAGTTTTTCGCCCTCGTAATCTTTCAACGAAAAACGTTCGTTTATGGTCCAGTCAGAATAACCATTTTTAATAGCTTTTACATTCTTATTGCTGAATGTTATTTCAAAGTCGCGGCCTTTCCCGGTTTCTTTAACCATTTTCCGGCTTATATTGGTTACACAGTTACCAAAATGATCTAT
>JBQGDS010000301.1:0-10145 GCA_052039185.1 Flavobacterium sp. | reverse complement strand
TTTACAAAATACTGTGCAATCTCATTAAGCTGCTCACCTTTAAGCCCAATGATTATAAGGCTGTTTTCAAAGGGCATAACCTCATAGGCATTACGTGCGGTAACATTACCTTTCGGTATGGTGGCACGTATACCGCCGTGATTCAGCAGGCATACATCAACATGCTTTTTTTCCTTAGCGAAGAACAATTTATCTGCATACTGAAAAGTAACATCGGCCATAAAATTGCCTATGCCTGTCTGCCATTTTTGTATTGACTTGCTCTTGTCAAGCGTTTCGGGGTTAAATGCCAGTACGCTGTCCAGGTCTTTATCAATATGGGTGCGGTATGGCGTTACAAAGTCTTCAATATCCTGCCTTGAGGTTTGTTCGGCATTTATGGGTATTTTTTTTCCTTCTATCCTGTTATTATGCAGTGCTGTAGAACAGGATACTGTGGTAAATAATGTTACAGCTAAAACAAAGCGGTACAATAATGCGTTGTACTTTTTTGGATATATGATTTGTGAAGCCACTTATTTGGTTTAAATTTGTAATTCAACAGTAAAAGTACTATGTTTTTAAAGTTTATTAAAGATTTCGGCCTAAAAAAAAACATTAAGAAAACATTAGCCCAATACAAACCGGTATCATCGCCTGATGCTGTTGTTACGGTAGGGATACTGGTTGATGAAAGCTATTTTGCCGATAAAGAAGCGGTTATAACTGAACTTACAGCTAACGGTATTGACCGCAGAAATATACAGACGCTTAGTTTTAAGGAACGCATAACAAAAAAGGAAATTGTAGATTGTTGCTATTATACCCGCAAGGATATTGCAATTGATGGTGGGTTTACCAAAGACGATGTTGCTGCATTTATCAATACGCCTTTTGATATGCTTATCAGTTATTATGATGTGGAGAAAGCTCCGCTGGTTTGGGCGACGCTAAAATCAAAAGCCAAATTTAAAGTTGGTTTTGCGACGGTTGACAAAAGGCTGAACCACTTTATGATAAGCAGTGTGGCTGAAAAATATACCGAATTTATATCTGAACTTTTTAAATACTTAAAAATCCTAAACAAAATATAAACCATGCAGGCACTTACTGGCACCGGCGTAGCCCTTGTAACACCGTTTAAGAAAGATTTTTCGGTGGATGTTGAGGCGTTGAAAAAAATTGTAAACTACCAGATTGACGGTGGTATTGAATATCTTGTGGTGCTGGGTACAACAGCCGAATCGGCTACGCTTACCAAGGCTGAAAAAGAATTGGTGATAGCAACCGTGATTGAGGCTAACAGTGATCGCTTACCTTTAGTTTTAGGTGTGGGTGGTAATAATACTGCCGAAGTAGTTGAAGAGCTTAAAACCCGCGACCTTTCAAAATTTACGGCTATACTTTCTGTATCGCCTTATTATAATAAGCCAACGCAGGAAGGTGTTTACCAGCATTTTAAAATGGTTGCCGAAGCATCGCCAATACAGGTTATAATTTATAATGTACCGGGCAGGACAGCCAGCAATATGCTTCCGGCAACTGTGATAAGGCTTGCTAATGATTTTAAGAATATCATAGGTATAAAAGAAGCGGCCGGCGATATTGTCCAGGCGATGAAACTGATACAACACAAGCCGGAAGGTTTTCTTGTAATATCAGGCGATGATATGATAACCCTGCCTATGGTCCTTGCCGGTGGTGCGGGAGTGATTTCGGTAATAGGAGAGGGCTTCCCAAAACAGTTTAGTGACATGGTGCGCTTGGGGCTTGAAAGAAAAGCTGATGAGGCCTATAAGCTTCACTACCTGCTTGCCGATGCTATAGATATGATTTTTGAGCAGGGTAACCCTGCCGGTATAAAAGCCATTTTTAAAGAGCTGGGCCTTAGCGAAGATACCGTGAGGCTTCCGCTGGTAAACGTTAACGAAGATTTAGCAGCGCGCCTTAAGGCATTTGTAAATAAAATACGTTAATTTGTAAGAACATAATCATAAAATATATTGCCATGCTTTCAGATACTATGCAGGCTGCCCTGAACGAACAGATAAAAGTAGAAGCAGAGTCTTCTCAAATATACCTTGCTATGGCCTCTTGGGCTGAAGTTAAGGGGTTTGAAGGTATTGCCACATTTATGTTCAAGCAGTCAGATGAAGAACGCCAGCACATGCTTAAGCTTTTAAAATATGTAAACCAGCGAGGTGGCCATGCGGTTGTTTCTGCGCTTGAAGAGCCCAAGCTTGACTATACATCATTTAAAACACTGTTTGCACAACTGTACCGGCATGAGGTAAGAGTTTCAGAGTGCATTAATATACTTGTAGATATAGCCCTTACCGAGAAAGATTATGCTACACACAATTTCCTTCAGTGGTATGTGAGCGAGCAGATCGAGGAAGAAGCATCGGCCAGGGTTATACTTGATAAGATAGACCTGATAGGTGATGATAAAGGCGGATTGTACCTGTTTGATAACGATATGAAGAATTTTTCGGCAACAGGGCACAGTATCGTACAATAATAAAACTGAAATACAGTTTAAGGAAGATGCCTTCGGGCATCTTTTTTTGTGGTTTAATACTGCCTGAAAAAAGATTTTGTAATCTCTAATTATTAACTAAATTTGCAGTTGCTTTAAAACAGCCCTGCCGTAAAGGCAAAATTTTTATGACACACATGGCAAGATACATTTATATACTTTTCCTGGCAGTAATTATAACTTCATGCAGCCCGTTCCAGAAGGCGTTAAAATCAGAAGATGTAGCGTATAAAAAGGAGGTTGGCGAAATGATGTACAATAAAGGCAAGTACGAAAAAGCGATAAGGCTTTTTGAACAGGTAAGCCAGTCATATAAAGGGAAAAAGGATGCCGAAACTATGTTTTACATGTTTGCACAGTCGTATTATAAAACCAAGCAGTATTACCTTGCGGGCTACCAATTTGAAGGTTTTGCGGCAAGCTACCCAAGGAGTGATAAGTTAGAGGAGGCTTCATACCTTGGCGCTAAGAGCTATCATTTCCTTTCCCCGCGTTATTCTTTAGAGCAGGGAGATACCTACAAAGCTATTGATAAGCTTCAGGTGTTTATTGACACCTATCCTAACTCGCAATACATGGCAGAAGCCAACCAGCTTGTAAAGGAGCTTAGGGAAAAACTTGAAAAGAAAGCATTTGAAATTGCCAAGCAGTACAATACAATTATGGATTATAAGGCGGCTATAAAATCGCTTGATAATTTTATTATTGATTATCCGGGTACACCTTTTAAGGAAGATGCCCTTTATTATAAATACGATTCATCATACCAGCTTGCTATAAACAGTGTGCCTGCAAGGATGGAAGAAAGGCTTAACCAGGCCAAGTCAAACTACACTGCGCTTGTAAAGTTTAAAGCTGATACAAAATATAAAAAGCAGGCTGATGAAATGCTTGCAAAGATTGATACTGAATTACAAAAATTTTCTAAATAATAAGTCATGGATTTAAAAAAGACAACAGCTCCAGTAAATACTGTTACCTATAACAAGAGCAAGATAGAAGAGCCTACAGGTAATATTTATGAGGCGATCACGATTATGGCGAAAAGGGCAAACCAGATAAATGGTGAGATAAAGAAAGAACTGATCGAGAAGCTGGAAGAATTTGCTACTTATAACGACAGCCTTGAGGAAATTTTTGAGAACAAAGAACAAATTGAAGTTTCTAAGTTTTACGAAAAACTTCCTAAGCCACATGCTCTTGCTGTGCAGGAGTGGCTTGAAGAAAAAATTTCTTACAGGGAAGCTAATAAATAATATACTGCCATGTCTGTTTTACGCGGTAAAAAAATCCTGCTTGGTATATCCGGTGGCATTGCCGCATATAAAACAGCGTCACTGGTAAGGCTATTCATAAAGGCAGGCGCTCATGTACAGGTTGTCATGACGCCTGCCTCTAAAGATTTTATTACCCCCCTCACACTTTCTACGCTTTCCAAAAATCCCGTTCATTCTTCATTTTATAATGAGGAAGATGAAAACGCAGTTTGGAACAATCATGTGGAATTGGGCCTTTGGGCCGACCTTTTCATAATTGCACCTGCCACTGCCAATACTATGGCTAAAATGGTTTCGGGCAATGCTGATAACCTACTGATAGCAACATATCTTTCTGCCAAATGCCCGGTGTATTTTGCCCCGGCTATGGATCTGGATATGTACAAGCATCCTTCTACGCTTGACAGTTTTAATAAGCTTACTTCTTACGGAAATATCATGATACCTGCCGAGAATGGCGAACTTGCCAGCGGGCTATCTGGCGAGGGCAGGATGGCTGAACCGGAAAATATCATTGCATTCATTGAGAAAGATCTGGAAGGTAAAATGCCACTCCGCGGAAAAAAAAAACTTGTTACTGCCGGTCCCACATACGAAGCAATAGACCCTGTGCGTTTTATAGGGAACCATTCTACAGGAAAAATGGGATATGATATTGCCCTGGCTGCCGCCAATGAAGGCGCTGAGGTAGTTTTGATAAGCGGGCCAACACATCTTATAGTACAGCATAATGGTGTTCAGGTTATGAGGGTACAGTCGGCGCAGGAAATGTATGATGCCTGTCATTTGCATTTTGCCGGTACTGATGTTGCTATTGCCGCAGCAGCTGTAGCAGATTACAGGCCTAAACAAGTGGCAGAGCAGAAAATTAAGAAGAATGACAGCACGCTCTCCCTTGAGCTTGAAAAAACAAAAGATATACTCGCATCGCTGGGTGAGATAAAAAAGCAGCAGTTTCTGGTAGGCTTCGCATTGGAAACGGAAAATGAAATTGAGAATGCAAAGGCCAAGATCAGGAAAAAAAACTTAGATTTGATAGTTCTTAATTCACTGAACGATGAAGGGGCAGGCTTTGGCAAGCCAACCAATAAGGTAACATTTATTGATAAGGACTTTACTGTTGAGCCACAGGAACTGAAAAGCAAAGAGCAGGTGGCGACAGATATAATTAACAGGATAAAAAAGCATTACAATGTATAAATGGCTTACAATAGTACTGGTTATGTTTTCGGTAGCTGCCGGGGCACAGGAGCTTAACTGCGATGTGAAAATAGGTTATGAGCGTATTACCGATGCTAACCCGCAGATATTTAAAACCCTGGAAAGGGCATTGGCCGATTTTATAAATAATACCCGTTGGGGCAATCGTACCTTTGGCCGTAATGAAAAGATAGACTGCTCAATGTATTTTAACCTTACGGCATACAGCAATAATAGCTTTACGGCTACATTGCAGGTACAGTCATCCCGGCCGGTGTTTAATTCCACCTATTCATCGCCCATTTTAAATTTTAATGATAAGGATGTTGCCTTTACATATTATGAAGGGCAGCCGCTTTTTTATAACCCTAATAATTTTGATAATAACCTTGTATCGCTGGTGGCTTTTTATGCTAATATGATATTAGGCTTTGATGCTGATTCTTTTCAGCAGAACGCAGGTACTGAATATTACACAGTTGCGCAAACGGTAGTCTCTATGGCGCAATCAAGCGGTTATAAAGGCTGGAACCAAGGCGAAGGCGGTAACCAAAACAGGTATTTTATGGTAACTGATATATTGAATAATACATTCAGTTCATACAGGGAGGCGCTTTACCAATATCACCTTCAGGGGCTTGATGTAATGGCCGATAACCAGAAAAAAGGAAAAGAAGGAGCGGCCAAGGCCATTGAGACACTTACCAGTGTGCACAGGACAAGGCCTAACTCATTCCTTATGCGTCTTTTCTTTGATGCCAAATCAGATGAGGTTGTGTCAATGTATTCCGGTGGCCCTAACTTCCCTGTAAGTAAAGTGGTAGAAAACCTGAACAGGGTTTCGCCATTAAATGCAACTAAGTGGGGTAATATAAAATAGTATATTTATATTTGTGTTTTAACCGTAAGCTCTCATGCTGCAAACACTTCATATAAAAAACTTTGCTCTTATTGAGCATCTTCATATTGATTTTTCTAACAGGCTGTCCATCATTACCGGCGAAACCGGTGCGGGTAAGTCCATTCTCTTAGGCGCGCTGGGGCTCGTGCTTGGTCGTCGTGCCGACCTTACTTCTTTAAAAGATAAGGAGCAGAAATGTGTAGTTGAAGCACATTTCAAAATAAGCGACTACAGCCTTAAAGATTTTTTTACTCAAAATGACCTGGATTATGAGGATGTGGCTATCATAAGGCGTGAAATACTGCCTTCGGGAAAATCGCGCGCTTTTATAAATGACAGTCCGGTTAACTTAAACGAACTTCAGGAACTGGGCGATTTTCTTATCGATATACATTCGCAGCAGCAAACTCGCGAGCTTAGTGATGAGCAGTACCAAATACAAATACTTGATGCAGTAGCAGGCAATGCAGACGATATAGCTGTTTATAAAAAACAGTTATCCGGCTACAGGCATATACAATCTGAACTTAAAAAATTAATTAACCAAAAAGATACGCTTGCAAAAGAGCAGGATTATAATACGTTTTTACTGAACGAACTTCTTTCGGCAAACCTTAAAGCAGGTGAGCAGGAAGAAATGGAGCAGGAGCTGGAGAAACTTGGTAATGTAGAAGCAATTAAAGAAACGCTTGCAAAAGTTATTTCAATTGCCGGTGAAGAGCAAATTGGGGTTTTGCAAAACCTGAAAGAAATGCGTACTGCACTGCAAAAAATAAGCAGTCTTTCGGTAGAGTATGCACAGCTGGCAGAGCGTCTTTCAAGCGTACTGATAGAATTTGATGATATCAGCTCGGAACTTCAGGCCAATGCTGAATCGCTTTCAGATGATCCTGAAAGGCTGGAATTGATCAACCAGAAATTACAGTTAATATATACCCTGCAGAAAAAGCACCAGGTAAGTACAGTTGCTGAATTACTTTCCATACAGGAAGAACTGGATAGTAAAGTAATAATGGCTGATGAGGCAGACAGCGCTATTGCAAAACTAACGGCTGAAGCGGAAACCGCAAAAACCGCAATTGATGCAACCGCACAAAATATCAATAAAAAGCGTAAAGGCGCTGTTCCTGTGCTTACTGATAAGATTACTGCGATACTTGCACAGTTGGGGATGCCCAATGCCAGGTTTAAGTTTGAAGTAAACCTTACAGACAATTATCATATTTCGGGTAAGGATGAAATACAATTGCTTTTCTCAGCCAATAAAGGAACAGATTTCGGCCTGCTGAAAAAGGTGGCTTCCGGAGGGGAGATGTCCCGTATTATGCTGGCCGTAAAAGCAGTGCTGGCAGACTATTCAAAATTACCTACTATTATATTTGATGAAATTGATACGGGAGTTTCGGGCGAAGTGGCAAACAAGATGGGTGATATAATGAAAGGGATGAGCAGGGATATGCAGGTATTTGCCATTACACACCTCCCTCAGATAGCCTCCAAAGGCGACTGGCACTACAAAGTGTATAAAACAACGCAGGGTAACACTACAGTGTCCGAACTTAAACTGCTTGACAAAGAAGAACGCGTGAGGGAAATAGCGGAAATGCTTTCAGGAAAAGATATAAGCGATTCTGCCCTTAATCATGCAAGAGCGTTGCTAAACTGAAAAAACAGGCTATATTTGCCTATACTATATTACTACATTTATTTACTGTAAAATTTATTCCAGTCTATGATCATAGAACCAAGAATGAGAGGATTCATCTGCCTTACCGCACATCCGGCAGGAGCAGCACAAAGTGTTAAGAACCAGATTGAATACGTAAAATCAAAAGGGCATATACAAGGTGCTAAGAAAGTACTTGTAATAGGTGCGTCAACAGGCTTTGGCCTTGCTTCAAGAATTACAAGTGCCTTTGGTTCGGGCGCAGCAACAATAGGTGTTTTCTTTGAAAAAGAACCGGCAGAAGGCAAAACCGCTTCACCGGGCTGGTACAATTCTGCAGCTTTTGAAACCGAAGCACATAATGCAGGCCTGTATGCAAAAAGCATAAACGGCGATGCATTCTCTGATGAAATAAAACAACAAACTATTGATCTTATCAAGGCTGATCTTGGCCAGGTAGATCTTGTGATATATAGCCTTGCATCGCCGGTACGTGTTCATCCTAAAACGGGAGAAACACACCGTTCAGCCTTAAAGCCTATTGGCAGTGTTTTCAGTAATAAAACGGTTGATTTCCATACAGGAAAAGTTTCTGAAATTTCCATCGAACCTGCTAAAGAAGGTGATATAGAAAATACAGTTACCGTAATGGGTGGAGAAGACTGGGCAATGTGGATGGAAGCGTTAAAGAATGCTGATGTTCTTGCACAGGGAGCCTTAACAGTGGCGTATTCGTACATAGGGCCAGAGCTTACCGAAGCCGTTTACAGGAAAGGTACTATAGGCCGTGCAAAAGACCATCTTGAAGCAACTGCTTTCGAAATAACCGACAGCCTGAAGAATATTGGTGGTAAGGCTTATGTTTCGGTAAATAAGGCGCTGGTTACTCAGGCCAGTTCTGCCATACCTGTTATACCACTTTATATTTCCCTGCTTTACAAAGTAATGAAAAAGGAAGGTGTGCACGAAGGTACTATTGAGCAGATGCAGCGCCTATACCAGGAGCGCCTGTTTACGGGAAAAGATGTACCTGTTGATGAAAAAGGCAGGATAAGGATTGATGACTGGGAAATGCGTGAAGACATACAGGCACAGGTAGCTGAGCTATGGAAAAATGCCGATACTGATACTCTTGCGCAAATAGGAGACCTTGAAGGTTACCGTAAAGATTTTTACAACCTGTTTGGGTTTGATGTAGAAGGTGTGGACTATAAGGCTGAAGCTGACGAAATGGTACAGATTGAAAGCATTAAAGCAAACTAAACTATTACTATGTATAATTTACTAAAAGGTAAGCGCGGTATTATTACCGGGGCACTTGATCAAAATTCGATTGCCTGGAAGGTAGCTGAAAAGGCTCATGAGGAAGGTGCAGCATTTGTGTTGACTAATGCGCCTATAGCCATGAGGATGGGGGAAATAAAAGTGCTTGCCGAAAAAACAGGTTCACAGATAATTCCTGCAGATGCTACCAATACCGAAGACCTTGAAAAACTATATACCGAAGCACAGGAAATACTTGGCGGCAAAATAGATTTCATACTGCATTCCATAGGTATGAGCGTGAACATACGTAAAAATATACCTTATGCAGAATCAAACTATGATTACTTTATGAAAGGTATTGATGTATCGGCTTTGTCATTACACAAAATGCTTAGCGTAGCGAAAAAGCTGGATGCTATTGCTGATGGCGGAAGTGTTGTAGCGCTCACTTACATGGCAGCACAGCGCACATATCCTTTCTATACCGATATGGCTGATATTAAGGCAATGCTGGAAAGTATAGCGCGTAGCTTTGGCTATCATTATGGCATAGAGAAAAAAGTAAGAATAAATACCGTTTCACAATCGCCTACAAAAACCACGGCAGGTACAGGTATAAAAGGATTTGGTGATTTCTATGATTTTGCCGATGCTGTAGCGCCACTTGGCAATGCCGATGCTGAATCGTGTGCTGATTATTGTATTACCCTGTTTAGTGATCTTACAAGAATGGTAACTATGCAAAATCTTTTCCATGATGGAGGATATTCATCTACCGGCGTAAGTCAGGAAGTAATGGATAGGTTAGGATTAAAATAATATAATGTTACGATAGTATGAAGCTCCCGGAAGGGAGCTTTTTTTGTTTATAAAAATTAATTGTTGCATTTGTTACAGACTATAATTTATTATGGGGTTTTTTTACATAAAAGTTAAAAAGACTATAAAAAACAGAGAAAAATTATCAGGAAATGAAAAAGATAGCTGAATATTAAATATATTTGGCTTGTTAAAAAAAACTTAATTTTTATGAATGAAATCTACAATCCTTCCGGTGGGGTGAAAAACCCTGAATGGAATTGCAGAACGGAACATTCGGTCAAAGCTCCACCAACAGGCTTCCGATCGGCATTTTCCGGCTTTACGGCCTTACTGGCTGTAATGATTTTCTGCTGCTTTGGGCTATCGGCAACGTATGCCCAGACTGTGTTGATTAATCCTGCCGGAGACGGTGGCTTTAACAACGTAACGACCTTTGCAGCCAATGTCTGGACAGCTGTGAACTAAGCAAATAATCCATGGATTGTTGGCACTGCA